>JBEEGR010000233.1:0-3380 GCA_041166985.1 Verrucomicrobiota bacterium
CAGCAACACAAGCCTGCAACGCCAACCAACAGCGTGCCAATCAAAGCAGTCGCGCAGACCAATTCCCCGCAACCCAAGCCCGCCGCGCCGTAATCAATTCTTCAATCGCCAGCGCCGAAGCCGCAGCGCGTTGCCAATCACGATCAGGTCGGAAAAACCCATCGCTGCCGCGCACAGAATCGGACTCATAAAACCGAACGCCGCCAGCGGCACACCGATTGCATTGTAGAAAAAAGCCCAGAACAGATTCTGTTTGATCGTTCGCAACGTCGCCCGCGCCAGCCCCAACGCTTCCGGCACCGCTTCAATTTCCGACTTCAGCAAGATGATGTCCGCCGCCTCCCGCGCGATGTCGCTCGCGCGGCTCACGGCGATGCCGAGGTCCGCCTGTTCCAGCGCGGGAGCGTCGTTGATGCCGTCGCCTACAAACGCCACGCGCTCGCCCTGTTGTTGTAACTTTTTTACGAACTCCGCTTTCTGTTCGGGTCGGACTTCGGTAAAGATATTTTGCGGATGAATGCCCGCTTGTCTGGCAATACTTGATGCGGTCAGGAAATTGTCGCCCGTGACGAGAAAGGTTTTCAAACCTTGCCGATGAAGCTGCGCAATCACGGCCGCTGACCCGGATTTTACTGCGTCCTTTACGGCGAATAATCCTGCGAGGGAATTCTCAATGGCGAAACCAACAATCGTTGCCCCCTGCGCTGACCATTCGTTGATGAAACTTTCGCCCGCATCGAGGTTCACTCCTGAATCGCGCAACCAGTTCAGTGAACCGAGCTTCACCATCTTCGAACTTCCATCTTCCATCTTCCAATTCGCCTGCACGCCCGAACCGCGAATTTCCTGCCAGCCAGTGACTTTGATTTCTCCAGTTGAATTTTTTGCAATCGCCTGGCTGATGGGATGGGTCGAGTGGCGCGCGAGCGAACTCGCGAGCGTCATGGGAACGCCGATCACCTGATCGGCTTGGATCGGGACCGTTTCGAAACGCGTCGAACTGGAGTTCAGCATTCTTATAGCCGCCACTTCGGGTTTGCCCGTGGTCAATGTCCCGGTCTTGTCAAAAATCACCGCCGTCACCTCGCCCGCTTTTTCCAACGCCACGCCATCGCGAATTAAAATCCCGCGCTGCGCCGCCGCATTCGAACCGGCCATGATCGCGGCGGGCGTCGCCAATCCCATCGCACATGGACAGGCCACGATTAAAACTGCTGCCGCAATAATGAATCCTGCCGCCGCACCCACCGGCGGATGAACTGTCCAAAGATACGGCGCGAGCGAGGTGAAAAATCGAAGCGCTGATTCTTGCGCAAGACCCCACCAAAGCCCCGCCGCCAGCGCAATCAACACAACAATTGGCACAAACACGCTGCTGACGCGGTCGCCAAGGCGTTGAATGTTCGCGCGGCTGGTTTGCGCGCGTAGCACGGCGGTGATGACGTGGGCCAGCGCGGTTTCGTCGCCCGTTTGAGTGACACGCGCAAGCAGTCGTCCGTTCAGATTCGACGTGCCCGCATACAATTTGCTGGCGATGCTTTTGTCCACCGGCACGGATTCACCCGTGAGCATGGATTCGTCCACCGCTGAATCGCCTTCGATCACTTCGCCATCCACCGGCACGCGGTCGCCGGGACGCAGCGAAATGACATCGCCGATTTTTAATTCCGCGACGGAGACCTCAATTTCATCTGGAGCGCCGAGCACCGGCTCGGCGTGTTGCGCTATCGTTTTGGAACTGGCCGAGTTGGTGCTCGGCGTTCCAATCCGTCGCGCAGTCTGCGGCGCGAGATTCAGGAGTTTTTGCAACGCACCCGAAGCCCGCACGCTGACGCGCGATTCAATCCAATGCCCCACACTGATGAGCGTGATAATCGCCGCCGCTTCCATGAAATAAAGATGCCCGTGTTGCCCCGTGAACAACGCCCACGCGCTGTAACCAAACGCCGTGGCCGAGCCGAGTGCGACGAGCGTATCCATGTTGGAACTGGCGACCTTGAGTTGATTCCATGCGCCGCGATAAAAGGGGCCGCCGGCAAACACTTGAACGAAACCGGCGAGCGCGAACGCCAGCCATCGAAACCACAGCGTCATTCCCAGGCCGAACACCCACTCCCCCATCATCAGCGACGCCGTGCCGAGCAGGCCGATCCATAAATTAATTTCCCAGCCGGCAAGTTTGCGCGCGCCCTGTTCGTGCGTGTGTGTTTCAAAAACCTTCGCGCCGTAACCTTCCTTTTCAATCGCTTGAAGCACAGCCGGCACGTTGGGATTCGCGTCGCGCGCCCAACGCACCGACGCCTGATGCGCCTCAAGGCTTACGCTCGCACTGTGAACGCCGGGGACTTTTTGGATCGCCTCCGTGACGTGGCGCGCGCAATTCCCGCAGGTCATGCCGGAAACTGAAAGCTGCGTGGCCGGAGCATTGGCCGATGGTGAATCCACAGTCATAGCGAGGGGAATCTAAAGGCAGTCCGCGTCGGAGTCCAATTCTGACGAAGCTTGCCAAACCGCCTTTGAACCGCCCTCAGCCTGCCAATGAGCGTGGATACGGCGATGATTTCGGCCAATCAATTCGGATTGCTGCTCGGGTCAATCGTCCAAACAAGTTCCACTTGTGGAAGAATCGCTTTGCCGCGATTCGGCCCCGGCTGCGTCTCCACCACATGCGTACCTTTCAGAGAAGCCGCATGGCCGTCCGCAAAAGCGAGATTGCCCAGACCCGCATGTCGCGCCGCAAACCGATTCGCGAAACTGCTCGGCTGGCCCAGATCCGTCGTCGCTTGCGCCGGGTCAACCATCGGTTCGTTTGACAAACGATTTTCCAAAAACACAACTGTGTCGGTCGGTCGGCGCACCGCGTTAATACGTATAGTTTGAGCCGAACCGCTGATCAGCTTGGAATTCATTGCCGTGGAAAAATAAACAAAACTGTCGAGCGCCGCATTTTTCGGCATCAACGCGGTCGGACAATGAAACAAACTGTCTTTCGCATAGAAGCGGGTTTTTTCGGCTAGATAATCCCCCGCCGCAAGCAGACGCATGGAACGCGGCAGCGCGTTATACCAGACATCGCCGCCATCGGGCGCGACGACTTGCGCCCAATTCAGCAGCGTGCTCCCGGTGGTTTCACTTTCGCGCGGGATGTATTCGTTGTTTTCCTGGCTGTAGATGGTGAATGCCAATCCCCACTGGCGCAGTTTGTTCATGCAGGACGTGCGTTGCGCGGAAGTTTTCGCGCGTGCGAGCGCAGGCAACAACATCGCGGCGAGAATTCCGATAATGGCGATGACGACCAACAGTTCAATCAGCGTGAAACCAGTTTTCTTTTTCATAAGCCACCGGGAATTTTTTTTAAGGTTCTGATACGTACGGAATAC
>JBEEGR010000234.1:0-12026 GCA_041166985.1 Verrucomicrobiota bacterium
CCGCTGACCAGTCTCTGGCCGGTACGACTGGAATTTTTTGGCGATGAACTGGAATCGCTCCGTTATTTCGATCCGCTCACGCAGATTTCCCGCGAGGAAATCACGAGCGTGACCATCCCGCCCGGTGGCGAATTGGGCATTTTAAAAAATCACGGAACACGGAACACGCAATACGGAACCCTTCTCGATTACCTTCCGCCTGAAACTATCTTTCTGCTATGCGAACCCGAATTGCTTTCGGAACGCGTGGACGAATACGCCCAACAAATTCCGAAGGACGATCCGTTCTTTCTACCGTGGACTGAGTTTCTGCAAGCCGTCGAAAAGAAAGGGATTTCTCTGGCCAGTCTTATTGAAACAGGCGAAACGGAATCCGCTTCATGCGAGGTGCAATTTCAAAGTTTGGAAACGCACCGACCGCTGGGTGAGCGCGCGCCCGAACCGCAGATCGCCGAGGCGCAACGCCGTGAGTTTTTTGCGCAACTCCATCGCTGGCTGCGGCAGGATTACGCTGTTCATGTTTTCTGCAATAACGACGGCGAGCGTCAGCGCTTCGAAGAAATCTGGAGCGAATACGGATTTGAAAGTCCAAAGTCTAAGGTCCAAAGCCCGAAGTCGGCGAATCCGAATAAACCTTGGATTTTAGACTTTGGGCTTTGGACTCACTTGGGTTCACTCGCCCGCGGATTCATCTGTGACGATGCAAAAGTCATAGTGGTCACCGACGCGGAAATTTTCGGCCGCTACAAAATCCAGCGTCCGCGCCATCTCAAATCGCCGCACGCCCAAGCCACGCGTTCCGCGCTCGACATTGATTTCACTGAACTGGAAGAAGGCGATCTCGTCGTTCATCTGCAACACGGCATCGGGCGTTATCTCGGTTTGAAAAATCTCCCGGCCGGCATCGGCGCAAAACACGGAACACGGAACACGGAACACGGAACAGAGTGTCTCGTCATTGAATACGCGCCGACGGATTCCGCTGACGAACCGCCGAAACTTTACGTCCCCGTTACCGAATCGCACCTCGTAAGTAAATATGTCGGCGCGGGCAAGGCGAATCCGCCGTTGAACACACTTGGCGGCGCACGATGGCTCAAGGCCAAGGAGCACGCCGAACACGCCGTGCGCGATGTCGCCAGCGAACTGCTCGCGATTCAAGCCGCGCGCGAGTCTCAGGCTGGCCACGCTTTTCCGCACGATGCGCCGTGGCAGCGCGAGTTTGAAAGCGCGTTTATCTTTGAAGAAACGCCCGACCAGTTTCGCGCCATTCAGGAAACCAAAACCGACATGGAACGCCCCAAACCGATGGACCGTCTCATCTGCGGCGACGTTGGCTTCGGCAAAACCGAAGTCGCCATTCGCGCGGCGTTCAAAGCCGTGATGGGCGGACGACAGGTTGCCGTGCTCGTGCCGACGACGGTGCTCGCGCAACAACATTTCAACACCTTTCGCGAACGCATGGCTGACTATCCGATTCGCATCGAATTGCTTTCGCGCTTTCGCACGCGCCGCCAGCAGGAGCGCGTCGTGGAAGAACTCGCGGCCGGTGCGGTGGACATCGTCATCGGCACGCATCGGCTGGTGCAAAATGACATCGCGTTCAAAGACCTTGGCCTGGTTGTCATTGATGAAGAGCAACGCTTCGGTGTGTTGCACAAAGAAAAATTCAAGATGCTCCGCAAGCTCGTGGACGTGCTCACGCTCAGCGCCACGCCGATTCCGCGCACGCTTTATCTCGCACTTACCGGCGCGCGCGACATGAGCACGATTCAAACGCCGCCGCATGATCGTTTACCAGTGGAGACGACGGTCATCGAATTCGACGAACGCGTCATCCGCGACGCCATTCAGCGCGAGATCAATCGCGGCGGCCAGGTTTTCTTCCTGCACAATCGCGTGACGACGATTGACGCGATGCGTTCGCGATTACAACAACTCGTTCCGCGAGCGAAAATTATCATCGGCCACGGCCAGATGCACGCCGATGATCTCGAAGAAGTCATGACGAAGTTCGTCAACGGCGAAGCCGACGTGCTGCTCTCGACCACAATTATCGAAAGCGGCCTCGATATTCCAAACGCGAACACCATCATCATTGATCGCGCCGACCGTTTTGGCCTGAGTGATCTTTATCAACTGCGCGGGCGCGTCGGGCGCTACAAACATCAGGCTTACGCGATTCTGCTCTTGCCGCGTCATGCGCGCCTGCTGACCGACGTCCGCAAACGCATCAGCGCCATCAAGCAATACTCCACACTCGGCAGCGGGTTTAAAATTGCGATGCGCGACCTGGAGATTCGCGGCGCGGGAAATCTGCTCGGCTCCGAACAAAGCGGCCACATCACTGCGGTCGGCTTTGAACTTTACTGTCAGTTGCTAAAACACAGCGTCGCCTCATTGAAAGGCGAAAAAATAAAACCGCGCGTGGAAGTGCAGATGCGATTGGATTTTCTGGATATGAATGCGGTTGCGGGAGAAGAGGAAAAACGTATTCCGTATTCCGTGACTCCAATTTCAAATCACGGAACACGCAGCACGGAACACGCAGCAGTCCCCCAAAGCTACGTCCCCGAGCCGCAACATCGCATCGAGATTTATCGCAAGCTCGCGCAAGCCGAGGACAAGACCGCGTTGGAAACTTTGCAAAAAGAATTGCGCGACCGCTTCGGGCCGTTGCCGCCGTCAGTGGAATTGCTGCTACAGGCAACCGAATTGAAAATTCTCGCCAGCGAGCGCAATGTCACCGTCGTCGAGGTCAAAGAGGACAAACTGATGCTCACGCGCAATGGAGATTTCATCACGCTGGGCGGGAAATTTCCACGGCTCACAAAGAAAGATGCCAAGGCGCGTCTAAAAGAAATCAAAAAACTTCTTCTCGCACTATAAATGTAACGAATCAGCGGCTGGGGGAATTAGTAGGCAAAGGAGCAAAAGGATTACTGGTCTGTTTCACATTTCGCGCCGCGAAGGCCACCCAAACAATCGCGAGCACAATTCCCAGAACCACTCCGGCCAAAAGAAATTTCGGCCAGCGATAATGCGGTCGCTCTGAATTTTGCTCGTCAATCACGCGAAGAGATTAGGTCACGTTTTGTGAAAAAGAAATCTAATCGTCGCCCACAGCCGTTGGAGTGCAGGCTTTAGCCTGGCGGATGCTGGCAAACTGAAGCTTGGACTCCAACTAAAACAAAAAATCTCGCCGCGCCGCCGGGCGCGCTTATCTTCTTCGCGTGCATCTGGCTCATCTACGTCTGCGAGACTTCCGCAACTACGCGCGGTTGGATGTGGATTTTGCGCCCGGATTCCAATTGCTGCTCGGCGATAACGCACAGGGCAAGACGAACATTCTCGAAGCAATTTATTTGATGGCGACGCTGCGCTCCTTTCGCGGCGTCGGTAGCGGACAAATGGTGCGACACGGGCAAAAGGGTTATTTCGTCGGCGGAAAAATCATCGCTCAGGGCGAACGCGAAATAAAAATGTATTGGTCTTCCGCTGAACGCAGCCTGAGCCTTGATGCTCGACCTGTTCGCAAACTGACCGACTATCTTGGCGCGTTGCGCACGGTCGTCTTCTGCACGGAAGATCTTCAACTCGTCAAAGGCACTGCGCGCGGGCGACGCCGGTTTCTCGATTTGCTCCTCTCGCAAACGCATCCGACTTATTTGCCGATACTCCAGCGCTATGCCCGCGCCGTCCGCGCCCGCAACGCACTGCTCAAACGCCATACTCTCGATGAAGCCGCGCTGGAAAGTTTCACACGTGAATTGGTCAGTGCGGGCGAAGAAATCATCCGCTTGCGACGCGAACTGGTTCCGAAATTTTCCCCGCTGGTCCGGCTCGCGTATCGCCGCATTTCCAATGACGCCGAGGAATTACGCATCGAATACCATCCGAGCGTGAAAAAAGATTTTGCCGTGGAACTCGCGCAGGCGCGCAAACGCGAATTGTCTTATCGCGCGACGCTCATCGGCCCGCATCGCGACGATTTGCAATTATTGCTTAACACGCAATCCGCCGCGCAATTCGGCAGTGAAGGTCAGAAACGCACGCTGGCCATCGCATTGAAAATGGCGCAGGCCGAATACCTCACCGGCATTCACGGCGCGCCGCCGATTCTGCTGATTGACGATGTCATGGGTGAATTGGATGTGAAGCGACGTAGCGGTCTGTTGCCGTTGCTCGAACGCACGCACCAGGCGCGCGGCCAGGTGTTCATGACCGCGACAGAAGAAAACTGGCCGCGCGAACTCAGCCGTGAAGTTCAACGATGGGAGGTTAAAGCCGGAAGTTTAATAAAGAGTTAGCCCGCAGATTGCGCAGATGGACGCAGATTCCAGAAACCGAATTCGATCTGCGAGAATCTGCGGCAAAGTTTCCTGCTTTCCTGCCTTCCTGATTCCCCGTTATCTTCCCTTCATGCGAATTTTATCAGGCATCCAGCCTTCGGGCGCGCTGCATCTCGGAAATTATTTTGGGATGATGAAGCCGGCCATCGAGTTGCAGGACAAAGGCGAAGCGTTTTATTTCATCGCCGATTATCATTCGATGACGTCGCTGTTCAATGCCGACGAACGCCGCAAGAATACGCTAGATGTGGCGCTGGATTTTCTTGCCTGCGGACTCGACCCGAAAAAATCTGTCTTTTTCAAACAATCCGACGTGCCGGAAGTTACTGAACTTTCCTGGATTCTTTCGACGCTCACGCCGATGAGCCTGCTCGAAAAAGCCCATTCGTTCAAAGACAAGTCTGCAAAAGGGATTCCCGTGAACCATGGCCTTTTCGCGTATCCAGTGCTGATGGCGGCGGATATTTTAATCTACGATTCAAACGTCGTTCCCGTCGGCCAGGACCAGAAGCAACATGTCGAGATGACGCGCGACATAGCGGTGAAGTTCAATGAAACTTACGGCCAGACATTTGTGATTCCCGAACCGCAGATCCGCGGCGAAGTGGCGAAAGTGCCCGGCACGGACGGCGAAAAAATGAGCAAGAGCTACGGTAACACGATTGAAATTTTCGGCGATGAGAAAGTTATCCGCAAAAAAATCATGGGCATCACGATGGACAGCCGCACGCCCGCCGAGCCAAAGCCTGATGCAGACAAAAATCTCGCGGTGCAACTCCTGAAACACGTCGCCTCACCGGACGTCGCAAAGGATTTTGAGAATCGTTTGCGCGCTGGCGGACTCGGCTACGGTGATTTGAAGAAAGCGTTGTTCGAAAATTATTGGAACTATTTTGCCGAAGCGCGAAAGAAACGCGCTGAGTTGGCCGCTAATCTGGATTTCGTGAACAAAGTTCTCGCTGACAGCGCGGACAAAGCGCGGACATTGGCGTGGCAGGTGTTGGATCGTGCGAAGAAGGCGAGCGGGCTAAGTTAATATTTCGTAGAAGACGAGGTCACGAGACTCAAACTTTATTCAGAGCCTCCTTACGTCGTCTCCTACATGATTTTCAGCTTGGGCAAGTCCTGCGAATCCACCAAGCCGACCGGCTCGCGCTTCGCATTCACCACGATCAAATCGTCAATGTTTCGCTCGTTGAAAATTTTGAACGCTTCGACCGCCAGCGCGTCGTTGCGGATGCAAATGGGATTGCGCGTCATCAGTTGTTTCAACGGTTGCGCCAGCGGATTTTCATTCGCGGCCATGTGACGGCGGAAATCTCCATCAGTGAACACCCCTACAAGCTTGCCGCGCGCATTCACGATGCTCAAGCTGCCGGACTTGGCGCGCGTCATTACGAGCAACGCTTCCTTCACGGTCATATCTTCGCGCGCAATGGCGTTGCGGTCGCCCGCGCGCATGATGTCGCCGACGCGCAGAAGCATGGCGCGGCCAATCGCGCCGCTTGGATGCAGCCGGGCAAAATCGCTTTGTTTGAAACCACGCGCCCCGAGCACGGCCATTGCGAGCGCATCGCCCATGACCAGCGTCGCGGTCGTGCTGGCAGTCGGGGCGAGATTGAACGGGCAGGCTTCCTTCGGAACTTTGACGTTCAAGACAACATCGCTGTGTCGCGCGAGCGAGGATTTTGTGTTGCCCGTCAGCGAAATAATTTTAACAGAAAACCGTTTTAACGCGGGCAGCAGATTCAGCAACTCCTCGGATTCGCCGGAATAACTCAGCGCGAGAATCACATCGCCATCATTGATAATGCCGAGGTCGCCGTGCAAGGCATCCACGCTGTTGAGGATGACGCTCGTCGAACCGGTGCTGGTGAGCGTGGCGGAAATTTTATGGCCAACGCTGCCCGACTTGCCGATGCCGACGATGACAATTTTTCCGCGCCGGCCGAGCGCCTCAACAATCACTTTGACGGCATTTTCAAAAGCGCCATCGAGTTGCGCCCGCACTTTCTTGAGCGCAGCCAGTTCGATGTCGAAAACTCTTCTGGCCTCGTCGAGATATTTCATCGTGGGGAGATTGAACGGAAGCCGCGCGATTTTCAATATCGAACGTTGGAGTCCACACCTTAGCGTGTTCTGCATCCCACGTTCCGAGGAGCACGCTAAGGCGTGGACTCCAGCGAAATTATCGGCCACTCGCGCCAAACTGTTGAGTGACCTGGCCGAGCCGCTTGTTGTCCGCGCGAATGCGGGCGGCGAGGGTGCGTGAGGTTGCTTGCAGAAATGGCGTCGCCAGTGTGGGTGCTTCGTGGGCGAGCCGCTCAAATGCCGTGGCGGAAATTTTCAGAACGGTGCTGTCCACGTTGGCCACGACATCCGCCGAGCGCGGGCCGTGATCGAACAACGCGATGTCGCCAAAAAAATCTCCGGTGCTGAACGTGGCCAAAATGGTTTCGCGGTCGCCGACCATCATCCGCGCACGCAGTTCTCCGTCGAGGATAAGAAACATGGCGTCGCCCTTATCACCTTGTTTCACCACCGCCGCCCATTGCGGCACGCGCTGAATTTCCATGAACTCCGCAAGATGACTGAGTTGGGCATCGCTGAGATTGGCGAGAATTTTAATGCGTCGCAACGAGCCGGGCGTAATGCCGTCAAGCGCGGGCGCGGCGGAAGCCGGACCGGGTTCCAGCCGGAAAAACATTTTCAGCTCAGAAATCTCCGCCGCCCGTTGCCAGACTCGTTCGCGCCGGGAAAAAATCCACGTATCGGCCAGAACACGCTCGTCGCGGATCCAACTCACGAGGCCGGGTAACTCGACGGGGCCGTAAGTGGCATCGTCAATTCCCCAGATAAGAAAGTCATTTTGAGCCTCTTCGGCCATGGTTTGACCGTAGCACCGCTTCGGAGTTTTGGAAGCGAAAAATCAACGTATTTATTCGGAGTTGGGATACGAACCCAGCACCTTCACGAAGCTGCATTCCTGCTCCAACTGCTCAATGGCCTTCGTGACCTTGCGGTCGAGCACGTGGCCGTCGCAATCAATGAAGAAGAAATATTCCCACGCCTTGCGTTTGCTGGGGCGCGACTCGATTTTCGTGAGGTTGATCCGGTTGCGGCGAAACGCCGCGAGCGCGTGATGCAGCGCGCCGACTTTGTCACTGATGCTGACCATCAGGCTGGTGCGGTCATTGCTGGTGGGCGGACTGCATTGGCGGCCGAGCACGAGAAAGCGTGTGGCATTGGCGGCGTTGTCCTGAATGTCCTGTTCAAGAATCTGAAGGCCGTATTTTTCAGCGGCAAGAATTCCCGCGATGGCGGCGGTATTTTTTTCTTTCGCAGCCAATTCCGCCGAACGCGCGTTGGAGGAAGTCTCGATGATTTCCGCTTGCGGCAGATTGTTTTGAATCCAGCCGCGGCATTGTGCGAGCGACTGCGGATGCACGAAAAGTTTTTTGATCTGTTTGCGCGGCGAATTGCTGAGCAAACATTGCTGCACGCGCAAAATAATCTGCGCCACGACTTTCAAATCGCTGTCCACGAACATGTCCAGCGTATGCGTGACGACGCCTTCCGTGGAATTCTCCACCGGCACCACGCCGTAATCCGCGCGGTTCTTGCTGACTTCAGCAAAGACATCGCCAATGGTTTTTTGCGCTGAATAACGCAGGCTGGAACCGAATTTCCGAATCGCCGCCTGATGTGTGAACGTCGCTTCGGGACCGAAGTAGGCGATGGTCATGGATTTTTCCAACGACAACGCGCTCGACATAATTTCGCGATAAATCGCGTGCAGAGATTCCTCGGTCATCGGCCCGCCATTCAACTTGCAGATGCGTTGGAGTACCGCGCGTTCACGATGCGGCGCGTAAATTTCCTCGCCGGCCTTGAGCTTCATTTCGCCGATGGCGAGCACGTGTCTCGTGCGTTCGTTCAGCAGGCGGACGATTTGCGCGTCGAGCTTGTCAATGGCTTTGCGATGTTCGGGAATGTTCACAGCGGAGGCAGAATGGAGAAATCGGGGGGAAGAATCAAATCTGTTTCACTCAGAAAAACTATGGCTCGAAGAACAAATTAAATCCTTTCGCGCGCAATCCATTTTTCAACTCATCGTCTTGGGTCCACAAACGTGCATTCAAATGAATTGCCAGCGCGACGAACGGCGTGTCCTTTTCGTCAATATCGGAACACAGCCGACGCGCTTCGAGCCAGTCACCCAGCCGGATGGCAGATTCGTCCACGAATTGAAGGCGCGCCAGCAAGGAATTTAAAGCCTCAAGCAGTTCGTCTTCGGACAAATCTGTTGCGGCAAGGATGCGTTCCTTGTGCTTGAACAATTCGCTGAAAACGAAACGCGGGCAGCAGAAACTTAAGCCAGCTTCCATCAGAAGGATTTCGCGGGGGCGGGAACGGCTCCCAACCAGCGCCGAGAAGAGAATATTTGTATCAACGACGACGGGCGGATTCATTTCCGCTCATCGTTAAAACGACTTTGGTTTTGCTTCCACCAATCGGACTTGATGTCTTCGGAAAGTTTCCATGCTCCGTCGTCCGTCAGATGGCTGCGCCGCGCGGCTGCTTCCACCCGCAGCCAATTAACAAACGCACGCACGGCTTCCGGGGACATGCCGTCAGTCGAAATGTTCACGCGAATTTCGTGGTCGTTGGTTTCAACGGCGATCATGCTGAAATAATCTGCTTTTCAAGCCTCAAAAGCAAGTGCGCACGTCCTTTGCGATGTGTGGGAAAGTTCCCAACGAGGCAGAATGGAGAAATCGGGGGGGGAGAATTAAACCTGTTTCACGCTCCAAAAGACAACACATCAACGATGTTGTACCGCCGCTGTCTTCAACTCTTCTGCGTTCGGACTTTCCATGACGACGGTGTGAA
This sequence comes from Verrucomicrobiota bacterium, assembly GCA_041166985.1. GTDB lineage: Bacteria > Verrucomicrobiota > Verrucomicrobiia > Limisphaerales > DASXHY01 > DASXHY01. The sequence goes on from JBEEGR010000234.1 coordinate 9,246, forward strand.
GATCGTCTTCAAAAACAACGATTTGTTTCCCTGCGAACTGAATTTCTTTTGAATCGGTTGTTTTGCTGGACGAACCAATTTTCGTCATGCGCGTAAAAGTAAAACGATAAACATCCTTGTCACCATTTCTTCCGCTGAATGTCCATTTTAATTCAGATTCGTGACCTGAAGTTGTAACGGTGTCGCCTCCACCAGTGCCAGGATCATCTGGAACAAAACTCACAAAACTGTCGTTTACGCCTGACTCAATTTTCCCTTCATAAGAAATAATCTTCATCTTAAACCGCGACGGTTGGTTTGTTGAGATTTGTGCGTCTGCACAGAAAATCATTCCAAGCAAAATGACAGCAATGATAATCGTTTTCATGGCGTGGGATTTTCTTCCTTTTTAATTTTGCCCTGCGGATTTTGCAATGCCAATTGATCCGGCGGAGTCGTCGCCAAACCGGGATCAGCCGTCAGCGGTGCAGGCGGTTTTTCGACGACTATTTTTCTGAGTTCATCGGCAGCGGGTAAATCATCCAAAGCGCGCAGGCCAAAATATTCCAGGAATAAAGATGTCGTGGCATAAGTCATCGGGCGGCCGATCACTTCCGCGCGACCGGCGGATTCGACGAGACCGCGTTCTAAGAGAGTTTGCATCGTGCCGTCCACATTGACGCCGCGAATCTGTTCGACTTCCGCGCGAGTGATCGGCTGGCGATACGCGATGATGGCGAGCGTTTCCAGCGCGGGTTGCGAGAGGCGCGTCGGTCGCGCTTTGACACCGACGAGCGCTTTGAGCCACGGCGCGAATTCCGGTTGCGTGACGAACTGCCAGGAACCAGCGACGCACGCGAGGCGATAACTGCGTTTGGCTTCTTCGTGTTCTTTGGCGAGTTGTTCCAGCGCGGCGATGACGTCGTCTTCTTTGGTTTTCTTGAACGCGCGGACGGATTCGTTGCCTTCGGCGTGTTCGGCGGCATCGGCCAGGACGTCGCGAAGTTCTTTTACGCTGAGCGGCTTTTGCGCGGAGAACAGCAACGATTCCAGAATGAATTTAAGTTCCATGAGAAAATCAGACTAAGGGCTTTGAGCAATAGGCGATGGACTGTCGGCACTGGACGTTTGGCTGGGTTCAGCAGCCACAGGTTCCTGTCCGGTCGCGCCGGACATGACGGATTGTTTCGCGGCGTGATTGATTTCAATTTCCGCGAACGGCTCCGGTTGGGTGCAAACGAGTTGTTTGAGCCGAATCAATTCCAACACAGCCAGAAAAGTAACGACGACTTCCGTGCGGCTCGTCGCTTCGGCGAATAGTTCCGAGAAACGGACGTTGCTGCGTGTCGCCAGAAGGTTGCGGATATGCTCAATCTTTTCGCTGACGGTCCATTTGTCCTCGAAAATATCGCGCAGGTCTTCACGTTTGCTGTTGAACCGCTGGAGCACGCCGTTGACCGCGCTCAACAGATCAAAAATCGAAACGTCCGGCTTGGCAACGGGCGCGTCGGAAGCAAATTCCAGTTTGCCGGGAAGCCGTGGAAAAATATTTTCCTGCTGCGCTTCGAGCGTCTGTAATTGCGTGGCGGCGTCCTTGAATTTTTTGTATTCGACGAGCTGGCGAATCAGTTCCCAACGCGGGTCTTCGCCCTCTTCTTCGCCTTCGACCTGCACCTGTTGATCCACCGGCAGCAGTTCGCGGCTCTTGATGTACATCAGCGTTGAAGCCATCACGAGAAATTCGCCGGCGATTTCGAGATCGAGCATCCGCATCGTTTCAATGTGCTCGATGAACTGGGTGGCGAGTTTGGTGAGATTGACTTCGTAAATGTCCACTTCCTCCTTCTTGATGAGATAAAGGAGCAAATCGAGCGGGCCTTCGAAGACCTCGAATTTGACTTTGTATTCGGCCATTGAGCGTCGCGCATTGAGAAACGCGGGACAAATAAATCCTAAGCGGGCGCGCGCGCGTTGGCAACGGAAAGAAAATCCGGTCGGGATGAATCAATGACAATTTGGCTGAAAACAACTCGCGGATTGCACGCGGTAGAAGCTGTTGACAAACGGGGGTTCGGTCATACAATTTTCATTGTTCGGGTAGCAGCACGTTTCTTCAGCGGGGTTCCCCACCCCCACCTCCTTGGCGTCTGCTGCCCGGATTTTTTTTACGGACTTCGGCTTGACGCGCAGGGAGCGTTCCCCTAAGTTCTCGCGCCCCTTGCGGGGGTGTAGCTCAATTGGTTAGAGCGCTGCCCTGTCACGGCAGAGGTTACGGGTTCGAGCCCCGCCACTCCCGCCATTTTCCACGCGAAAACGCTGTAAAATGTAAGTTCCCCGCAGGACAAAGTTGAGGTTGGTTTGACAGACTTTACTTGCAGCTTCGCGCTTAAATTTTGCCTATGTCAGAAAAGAGTTTCCGGGGCACATTAATCAGAAAAACGGTTGAAAGGGAATGGAGGCGGACGAATTATTTTCCCGGCAGAAAGATTGTAAAAGTCGTTCCCTGACCTGTTTGGCTGGCGACCTGAATAGTCCCGTTGTGCTCTTCAATAATGCGCCGCGTGACGGACAAGCCGAGACCCGTGCCGTTTTGTTTGGTGGTGAAGAAAGCGCTGAAAACATGTTGGAGGTTTTCCGGGGCGATGCCCATGCCGGTGTCGGTGATCTGTATCCGAAAGATGTTTGTAGTGGGAGCGCCTTCGCGGAGTTGTAAGGCCGCGCTGTCATCGGAAACCAACTCCGTGCGAATGGTGAGCGTGCCTTCCGCGCCCATGGCTTCGATGGCATTGAGCAGCAGATTGA
>JBEEGR010000235.1:0-5502 GCA_041166985.1 Verrucomicrobiota bacterium
AATCCCGATACCACGCAAACCATCGCCAGCATGGGACTGATTCTGCTGCTCTTCATGATCGGGCTGGAGATGGACCTCAAAAAAATGTTCAGCGCCGGCAAAGCGATCACCATTACGGCTGCCGTGCAGGTTCTTGGTTGCGTCGGCCTCGGTTGGCTTTTCTTTGGCGCGTTCAGCCTGACGCAAACGAAACTGGAAGCGCTCTACCTCGCCATCGCTGCCGCCATGAGCAGCACGATTATCATCATCAAAGTCCTGCATGATAAACGCGAACTCGAAACCCTCGCCGGCCGCATCACCATTGGCGTGCTCGTGCTGCAGGATCTCGCGGTGATTATGTTTCTCGCCGTGCAACCGAATCTGAAAAATCCGGCCGTCGGAGAAATTTTGCAGGCGTTCGGCAAAGTTCTGTTGCTGGTCGGCGTGGCTTATGTGACCAGCAAATTTGTGTTGCCGCCGGTTTTCAAACTGGTTGCCAGCCAGCCGGAACTCGTGCTCGTCGGCGCGCTGGCGTGGTGTTTTTCCCTGAGCGGCTTTGCCGGGTGGCTCGGCCTGTCGCGTGAGATGGGCGCGCTCATTGCCGGCGTGATGCTCTCCACCTTTCCCTACACGCTCGACGTCGTCGCCAAAGTCACCAGCATTCGAGATTTTTTTGTGACGCTGTTTTTTGTGGGCCTCGGCATGAGCATTCCGATTCCGACGTTAAGTCTGCTGATGTGGATGTTGGCCTTCAGCGCATTTCTCATTGGCAGCCGGCTCGTCACTGTTTTCTTCACGCTTTACCGGATGAAATTCGGTCATCGCGTGAGTCTTTTGCCGGCCATTAATCTCTGCCAGATGAGCGAACTCTCGCTGGTGCTGCTCACCTTGGGAAAAGCTTCCGGCGATGTTTCCGAAAAATCCATGAGTGTCGCCGCGTTTGCCTTTGCATTTCTGGCGGTTGATTCGACTTACGCGATTGTTCAGAACGACCGCATCCTGCGAAAATTTTCTCCGTGGCTGACGAAATGGGGTTTGCCCGACCTTTCCGAAAGCAGTGGGGAAACCATCTTCATCGAACGACATCCGCGAATTTTCATTCTCGGTTTTTCCTGGACGGCGAGTTCGTTGCTCGAAGAAATCACACGTGAAAAGCCCGCTTTGCTGCCGGATATTCGCGTGGTTGATTTCAACCCGCAAGTCAGCGAAAAGCTGCGTCAGCGCGGGGTGAAGGTCACTTACGGCGACATCGGCCAGCGCGACACGCTCTTGCACGCGGGCATCGCGCGCGCGGAAGTGATTGTGTGCTCGTTGCCGGACATGGTCTTGAAAGGCACGAGTAATTCGCGATTGCTTCAGCAACTGCGCGAGTTGAATTCGCAGGCGTGCATCATTGTTCATTCGGAAAAGCTGGCCGACATTCCGGCGCTTTATGCCGCCGGCGCGGGTTATGTTACCTCGCCGCGACTGCTCGAAGCAGGAGATTTGCTCAACGTGCTCGAAGCCGCTGAAAAAAATCTCCTCGAAGAAAAACGTCACGAACAGGCCGCGCGCTTGCAGGAACGCCAGGAAGTGATTCCTTGATTCATGAATTTAAAACGACAGAAACAGGCGCTGGGCATAACCATTAACGCCGCGCGCGCCGCCGGGAAACTCATTCGGCAAAACTGGCACAGCGTTAAAACCGTGAACGAGGAAACGTCGCACGACATCAAACTCGAACTCGATGTGCGCTGCCAGAAGTTGATTGAAAAGAAACTGCACACCGCGCTGCCGCACATTGCATTGTTGGGCGAAGAAGGCGTGGCGGGCAATGCCGACGCAGAATTTCGCTGGGTGGTGGATCCGATTGATGGCACGGTGAATTTTGCACACGGGATTCCCCATGCGTGTGTTTCGATTGCGTTGCAACGGAGGGTGTCGGGTGCGAAGGGTCAGGTGTCAGGTCTGGCGCGTTCGCGCGCGGCTCAACTTGAAACCCAAAACTCGCAACACGAAACCTTGCTCGGTGTGGTTTACGATCCGTTCACCGACGAACTTTGGACGGCGGTTCGCGGTCAGGCCGCGCGACTGAACGGGAAAGTCATTCATGTGAGTCGGCGAAAGAAATTGAGCGAAGCCATCGTCGCCATCGGTTTCGCGAAGAACAAAGACAACATGAAAAAGAGTCTGCCTTACTTCACCCAACTTGCGCCGCGCTGCCGGAAAATCCGCATGATGGGTTCGGCGGCGCTCGCGCTGACTTACACGGCCAGCGGACGCTTTGATGCGTACATCGAACGCGGCATCAGCCTGTGGGACATCGCGGCGGGCGGTTTGATTCTGGAATGCGCGGGCGGCGAGTTCTGGCACGAACCAATTTCCGGCGAACACAAATATCGTATGGTGGCGAGCAATGGCCTGTTGCGAAAACAACTGCGGTTGGGAACGCTGTTTAGCTGATAATAGTGGCAAACCATGCATTCGCCTTCGCCAATGCTTTCGCGCGATGGCTTAACTGGTTTTTTGTATCCTCGCCTAATTCGGCAAAGCTCTCTTTAAAACCATCCGGCACAAACAACGGATCATAACCAAATCCGCCCTGCCCTTGCAGCGTAAATTCAATTCGCCCTTCGCACGCACCGTCGAAAATCTGCGTCTGCAATTCGAGTTCGTCGGCGAAGCAAATGGGTGATGAGCTTTCGTGTTCCGTGTTTCGTGTTCCGCGCTGAACCGGCGTGAGCGCGATGACACAGCGAAACCGCGCAGTTCGTTTCTCATTCGGCACATCTTTTAACAGACGCAAGAGCTTTGCGTTGTTCTCGGCATCCGGTGAGTTGTCTGGCTTTCCAGAAGCCATCGCGGCGAACCGAGCGGAGTGAACTCCCGGCGCGCCGTTCAGCGCGTCCACTTCAAGGCCGGAGTCATCGGCTAACACGAAAAGTTGAGTGCGGAGAGTTGAGGGTTGAGGGTTTTTGGAAATCCAATGCGCGAGTTCCACGGCCTTCTTCGTCGCGTTACCGGCGAATGTGTTGGCGCCCTCGATCACTTTGGGCGCGTCGGGGAAATCGTTGAGTGTCAGGTAATGAAATTGTTCGCCGAGGATGGCGCGGATTTCGCCGACTTTATGCGCGTTGCGCGTGGCAATCAGAAGCGTGAGCGTTTCGGACGTTTTTTTCATTCGCGAGAGAATGTTACCTGCGCCGGGGAATTGTTCAGCTTGAAAGTTCATCAGTTGAAATGCGAAACAATGCGAAGCCGGGCTTGTTTCCGCAGAGCCTTTCCGCAATATTGCCGGGCTTATGTCATCTGGACGCCGGCAATATCCGTTTCATCTGATCGAACCCAAGTGGCAACACTTCTGGAATGCGCAACAAACTTTTCGCGCGTTTAATCCCGGCGACGCGCTGCCGACCGAACATCCATTCGCCCAGCGCCATAATCTTGAAGGCAAAACCGCGAGCGCGGAAAATCTGCCCGGAAAGTTTTACATCCTCGACATGTTCCCCTACCCGTCCGGCGCGGGTCTGCACGTAGGACATCCGGAAGGCTACACCGCCACGGACATTCTTTCGCGCTATCGTCGCGCGCAAGGTTTCAATGTGCTGCATCCGATGGGCTGGGACGCGTTCGGTTTGCCCGCGGAACAATACGCCATCAAAACCGGTCAGCATCCGCGCGTCACGACGGAGGCGAACATCGCGAATTTCACACGGCAAATTAAATCGCTGGGCTTCAGCTACGACTGGTCGCGTGAAGTGGACACGACTGATCCAAAATATTTTAAATGGACGCAATGGATTTTTCTTAAGCTCTACAACAGTTATTTCGATCCAGAATGGAACAAGGCGATGCCGATCACTTTGCTTGAAGACGTGCTGAGCGATACCCCCAAGCGCAAAACTGAATGGGACAAAAATGGTTTACTTCGAGAAAGACACGATCTCTGGCTGAAAGTTCACAAAAGCGCGCAACAGCAAAGCGAACATCGTCGTCGAATAATCGATAACTCACGTCTTGCTTATGTTTCTGAAGCACCAGTTTGGTGGTGCGAACAACTCGGCACCGTGCTCGCCAACGAAGAAGTCGTGGATGGCAAAAGCGAAGTCGGCGGCTTTCCGGTCGTCCGAAAACCGATGCGCCAATGGATGCTGCGAATCACAGCTTACGCAGAAAAATTGTTACAAGATTTGGATACAATTGACTGGACCGACTCACTCAAGCAGATGCAGCGAAACTGGATTGGACGTAGCGAGGGTGCAATTGTTGATTTCGAAGTTGCGCGCTCTGCCCTCCCTCTCGTGTGCATTACGGTTTTCACTACTCGCCCCGATACACTTTTCGGTGCGACGTATATGGTGCTCGCCCCGGAACACGAACTCGTTGACGAAATCACGACTTTAGAACAGCGCGATGCGGTGGCCAAATATAGAACCGAGGTTTCAAAGAAATCCGACCTCGAACGCACGGAACTTGCGAAAGAAAAAACCGGCGTGTTCACTGGCGCTTACGCCATCAATCCGGTCAACGACGAGAAGATTCCCATCTGGATTGCCGACTACGTTCTCGCCAGTTACGGCACGGGCGCGATCATGGCTGTGCCTGCGCATGACGAGCGTGATTTTGAGTTCGCTAAAAAATTTGAATTACCAATTCGGGTCGTGATAGAGCCAACAGCACAATGGCTTGTTGAAGCTGCTAAACGCTTTCTAATCCAGTCCGGACAATCAAGTAGGGGTTATGACAATTCACCGGCGGAAAATTTCAAAGACGGTTTGCTGGCTCGTTACGCAGCGACTTGCCAAAAATTTGAACCTTTCACTGGCGATGGCGTAGGAATGCGATCCGCTAATTCAGAAATATCGCTAGATGGACTTGGCGTTGCCGAAGCCAAAAAGAAAATCACCGCCTGGCTTGAAGAAAAAGATCTCGGCAAGAAAACCATCAACTACAAACTCCGCGACTGGCTGTTCTCGCGTCAGCGTTATTGGGGCGAACCGTTTCCAATTATTTGGAAGCGCGACGCGAGCGGAAACCTTTACCACGAAGCTCTGCCCGAAAGCGCCTTGCCCCTGTTGCCGCCGAAGCTCGATGATTACAAACCCACGCCCGACGGCCAGCCGCCACTCGCCCGCGCGCAGGATTGGGTGAATCTTCCGGACGGTTCGCAACGCGAGACGAATACGATGCCGCAATGGGCAGGCAGTTGCTGGTATTACCTCCGCTATCTCGATGTGCAGAATCCAAACGCGTTTGTCAGCAAGGAAGCGGAGAATTACTGGATGGGCGGAGACGTTACATCGTTGAATCGTTCCAACGTTACATCGGCTGCCGATTCAACGATTCAACGATTCAACGATTCAACGCGCCCCGGCGTTGATCTCTACGTCGGCGGCACCGAACACGCGGTGTTGCATCTGCTTTACGCGCGGTTCTGGCACAAGGTTTTGTTTGATCTCGGTTACGTCTCCACGCCTGAACCGTTTTTCAAACTCGTCAATCAAGGTCTCATCCTCGGCGAGGACGGCCAGAAGATGTCGAAGT
>JBEEGR010000236.1:0-9610 GCA_041166985.1 Verrucomicrobiota bacterium
AGAATCGCGCTGACAAAATTATCGCCGAGTTTGGGCGCGAGTTTTTTCACCAGTTCAGACGCGAACCCTTTTTGTTTATCAATCGAGACGCGGAAGCCGAGACCGAATTCCGCGTTGTCTTCAAACAACGAATTGCACCAGGAAGGACCGCGACCGCATGAATCAACACTATAGGGCGTGGTGGGGAGATTGCCACCGTAGATGGAGGAACAACCGGTGGCATTCGCGATGACTGTGCGGTCGCCAAAGAGTTGCGTCAGCATTTTGATGTACGGCGTTTCACCGCAACCAGCGCACGCGCCGCTGAATTCAAACAATGGCCGTAACAACTGTTGCTGACGAAGCTGCGTCGGCTTGATCTTGCGCCGATCAATATCCGGCAGCTTCAAAAAGTAATCCCAGTTCTCGCGTTCCTGCACGCGCAAGGGCGCTTGCGGACGCATATTGATGGCTTTGAGTTTGGTTTCCGTTTTATTTTTTGCTGGGCAAACATCCACGCACAGTGCACAGCCAGTGCAATCCTCGGCTGCGACCTGCAACGAAAATTTCATTCCTTTGAACTCCGGCACGCGGGCGTCGGTGGTTTTGAAATTTGTCGGCGCGTTATTCAACGCATCGGCGTCATAAACTTTCGCGCGAATGGTTGCGTGCGGACAGATTGCCACGCACTTCAAACATTGAATGCAAATTTTTTCGTCCCAAACCGGGATCTCCATTGCGAGATTGCGTTTCTCATATTGCGAAGTGGCCGTGGGATAAGTTCCATCAATTGGAAACGCGCTGACCTGCAAATCATCGCCTTCGCCCGCCGTGATGCGGCCCAAAATCTCTTTGACGAAACGCGGCGCATTCGGCGTCATCGCGGGCAACAGCGGACCAGTGCCGTTGGTGTGAGCTGGTAAAACGACACGGTGAAGATGTGCGAGCGAGTTGTCCACGGCTTTCAGATTCATCGCGACAACTTCTTCACCTTTGTTGCTGTAACTTTTTTTGATGGACGCTTTGATTGCCTCAATCGCCTTTTCCGGCGCGAGCACACCAGAGAGCGCGAAGAAACAAACCTGCATGATGGTGTTGATACGGCCGCCCATGCCGCTGTCGCGCGCGACTTTCGTGGCATCAATGACAAAGAAATTTATTTTTTTTGCGAGCAATTCCTGTTGCACCGGCGTGGGAAGCTGCGCCCAGATTGCGTCTTTTGAGTGAGGCGTGTTGAGCAGGAACGTGCCACCGCTGACGAGCGATTTGAGCATGTCAAATCGCGGCAGAAACATTGGCTGATGACACGCGACGAAATTTGCGCGACTCACGAGATAGGTGGAACGGATCGGCTCTGGACCGAAACGCAAGTGCGACACCGTCATCGAACCCGACTTCTTGGAGTCGTAAACAAAATAACCTTGCGCGTAGTTTGGCGTGCTTTCACCGATGATCTTGATGGAGTTTTTGTTCGCGCCTACCGTGCCGTCCGCGCCCAGGCCATAGAAAAGTGCGCGAATGACTTTGTCCGACTCGGTGGAGAAATTTGGATCGTAAGAGAGGCTCGTGCCGGAAACGTCGTCGTTGATGCCGACGGTGAAATGATTTCTCGGCGTGTGCGCGGAAAGATTATCAAACACCGCCTTGACCATCGCCGGTGTGAATTCCTTGGATGACAAACCATAACGTCCGCCAACGACTCGCGGCAAAGTTTTGATTCGTCCCCAACCGTTGGTCAGACCTTCATACAGCGCCGTGATACAATCCTGATACAGCGGTTCTCCCGCAGCACCTGGTTCTTTGGTGCGGTCGAGCACGGTAATGGATTTGACCGAATGCGGCAACGCTTCAACAAAACGTTTGCTGTCGAAAGGCCGATACAAACGAACTTTGACCACGCCGACCTTTTCACCCTGCGCCACCAGGTGTTCCACCGTTTCATGCGCCGCTTCGCAACCGGAACCCATCAGCACAATCACACGTTCAGCTAATGGCGAACCGACGTAATCAAATAAATGATATTCACGACCCACTTCCTCAGCGAATTCATCCATGACACGCTGCACGATGTCCGGGCAGGAAGCGTAAATCGGATTCGCCGCTTCGCGTCCCTGGAAAAACGCATCGGGATTTTGCGCCGTGCCGCGCAAGACCGGATGCTCGGGAGTCATCGCCCTCATGCGATGCGCCGTGACCAATCGGTCATCCATCAATGCTCGCAAGTTTTCTTCGCGCAGCATCTGGATTTTTGAAACTTCGTGCGACGTGCGGAAGCCATCGAAGAAATGCACGAACGGCAATCGCGCGCGCAACGTCGCCACCTGGGAAATCAGCGCAAAGTCCATGGTCTCCTGCACCGATGACGCCCCAAGCATTCCCCAACCGGTCGAACGCGCGGCCATGATGTCACTGTGATCGCCGAAAATGGAAAGCGCGTGAGTCGCTATTGTGCGCGCCGTCACGTGAAATACCGTCGGCAGCAGTTCGCCGGCGATCTTGAACATGTTCGGCAGCATCAAGAGCAATCCTTGCGACGCCGTGAATGTTGTGCTGAGCGAACCGGTTTGCAGCGCGCCATGCACTGCGCCGACCGCGCCACCTTCGCTTTGCATTTCTACAATGGCGGGAGTTGTGTCCCACAAATTCTTTTTTCCTTCCGCCGCCCATTGATCGCACCATTCCGCAATCGCTGAGGAGGGCGTGATGGGATAAATCGCCATCACTTCATTCAAGCGATACGCGACGTACGCCGCTGCCTCGCACCCATCAATTGTTTTGAACACCGGACGCGGCGGCGCGACGAGTTTTAGCAAGTCCGGCTGTGGAATACGTGAATGCTTAATCGCTTCGTTGGCACCGGAAACAACCGCAGGCGTGGGAGAACTCATAGTTTTATAGCGTGTATTCGGCGATGAAATCAGGGTCGCCGGAATTGTGTTTCATCTTGAAACCGGCCCGTTGCGTGATGTGTTGCATCGCGTGGTTGTCCGCGAGAATGGTGGCGGTGATGCGTAAAAGTTTTTCCGCGCGCGCGATCTGGACAAGGCGCTGGAGCAGTTCGGTGCCGAGGCCGAGGCGGTGCCAATCGTCGCTGATGAGCAACGCGAACTCGGCTTCGTTCCGTCCGCGCGCTTTGCTGAGGCGGCCGACACCGAGAATTTCCCGCTCGCCGGTTTCCCGATTGCGATGCTCGGCGACGAGTGCGATTTCACGGTCGTAATCGTTGAAACAAATCCGCGTAAGCCGTTCGTGCGCGATGCGCTGGTCGAGTTTGATCTGGTTGAAATAACGATGATATACGCTCTCTTCGGAAAGAGTTTCGTGGAACTTCACCATCAGCGGCTCATCCTCGGGACGGATCGGACGGATCAAAACGGGCGAGCCATCTTTCAATTTCCAGGGCGTCGCATATTGCGTCGGATAAGGGCGAATGGCGGACTTCGGCAATTTATCTTCGGCGACGTTCGCGCCGTGCACAACCACACGAGCGTCAAGTGCCAGCAAGCGTTCGGGCGATGCGAGCAACGGATTGATGTCAATTTCAGCAATCCATTTCTGCTCCACGACAAGCTGGCTGAAACGCACGAGCAATTCCTCCAGCGCGGGCATGTTAATGGATGCGCGGCCACGAACGCCTTTGAGCGCGGTATAAATTTTTGTCTGCTCCATCATGCGGCGGGCGAGTGTGGCGTTAAGCGGCGGCAAGGCGAGTGAACGGTCTTTGAAGATTTCAACCAGTTGTCCGCCGGTGCCAAAGAGCAACACCGGGCCGAACTGTGGATCGAGGCTGCAACCAATGATGAGTTCGTAGCCATCCAGCGAAATCATCGGTTGCACCGTCACGCCGAGAAAATGTTCCGCGCCGGCTTTTTTCTTCACGCCGTCTGCAATCGTTTTCCATGCCTTGCGAACGGCGGTGGCGGTTTGAAGATTCAATTGCACGCCGCCGACGTCGGTTTTGTGCGTGATGGTTTCGGAAAACAGTTTCAACACGACGGGAAAACCGATTTTGTTGGCGAGTTCGAGCGCTTCGGCTTCTGTGCGGGCGACATGCGTCTCGACGGTTGGAATTCCGTAAGCGGCGAGCAGTTGTTTGGATTCGAACTCGGTCAAAATCGTGCGGCCTTGCTGGCGTGCATTCTGGATCAGCGCCTCCGCTTCCGCCTTCGCGTTCGGGGTGCTGTGATATTCATTAAGCAGCGCCGGAGTTTCATAAAGCGATTTCAGATTCTCGCTGTAACGCCACATGTATTGAAACGCCCGCGCCGCGCGATCGGGATATTTGAAAGTCGGGATGCGCGCATCGTTGAGGATGTCTTCGCCTTTCTCAACTTCGCCCGCGCCCATCCAACTCGCGATGATGGGTTTGCCTTCAATGTGCGAGAACGGCTTCAGTTCTTCAGCCGTGGCAGTCGCATCGCTCATCGCTTGCGGTGTGAGAATGACGAGCAGCCCATCGGTGTTCGCGTCTTTGGCAACGATGTCCACCGCGCGCGCGTAAAGTTCTGGGCCGGCATCGCCGATGATGTCCACAGGATTATTGTGACTCCAGGTCGGCGGGAGAATCTGGTTGAGCGCAGTCATCGTCTCAGGCGTGAGTTCCGCGAGTTGCGCGCCGCTCGTGATGAGCGAATCGGTCGCAAGCACGCCAGGACCGCCGGCATTCGTCACGATCGTGAGCCGTGGGCCGCGCGGACGCGGTTGTTTCGCGAGCACTTCGGCCATGTCGAACAATTCCGAAATCGAATCCACGCGCAAAACGCCGGCGCGTTGAAACGCCGCTTGTAAAACTTCGTCGCTGCCGGTCAACGAACCGGTGTGCGAGGCTGCTGCCTTGGCGGCGGCGGCGGTGCGTCCCGGTTTGATGACGATGATTGGTTTGGTCAACGCCACTTCACGCGCCGCAGAAAGAAACGCCCCGGCGTCGCCGATGGTTTCCATGTACATCACGATGCTCTTCGTGTTCGGGTCGTCGCCAAGGTGATAAATCAGATCGCCCCAGCCGACATCGAGCATCGAACCGAGCGAAGCAAACGCGCTGAAGCCGACTTTTTCGCGCAGACTCCAATCCAGGATCGCCGTGCAAAGCGCGCCGCTCTGGCTGATGAAGGCGACGCTGCCGGGACGCGCGATGCTCGCGGCGAAGGTGGCGTTGAAATGCAGTCCGGGCGACATCACACCGAGGCAGTTCGGACCGACGATGCGCATGTTGCCGCGTCGCGCCTCGGCAATGACCTGTTGTTCGAGCGCCGCGCCCGCCGCGCCGATTTCTTTGAACCCGGCGGATATGATGACCGCGCCGCGCACGCCGGCCTCCACACATTCTTTGATGATACCGGGCACTGCGGTCGCTGGCGTGATGATGACCGCGAGGTCCGGTGTTTCGGGCAACGCGGTGACGCTCGGATAAGCTTTCAAGCCCAGCACGGAATCCTGAATCGGATTCACCGGATAAATTTTTCCCTCGAAACCGTCGTGCATGAGATTGGCCATCACCGTTCGGCCCACGCTGCGTTTGCGTTCGGTCGCACCAATGACAGCGACAATTTTAGGTGCAAAAATCGCGTCGAGCGGCCGTCCGCCGACGTGCAGAATATCATGAGCGGATTCGGAGCGTTGACCGGTCGCGACTGGAGTTTCGGCAAAATGTTCAATAGTGTTAGTCATAGCAATGTCAGTCCCGAGCAATGATTCTCTGACTTGACGAAACCATCTTTGCACCCGCATTGAAATCGAACTTCACTCCCCTTGGCGAAAGCCAACCCTTTTTTGCGCAAGCGAGTTTAAGCAAAGGCTGAATAGCCGGAATCACATTGAACCAAGATGAAAAAAAGACAAAAAATGGTGAGCGCTTCTCCCCGAAACTCTGATGCTTATGCCATGACCATCAATGTTCAATTGGAAACCAAGGTTCCGCAAACCAAGCGGGATGGTCCCGCCACGCTGGTCCAATGCGATGGCTTCCGCTGCTTGGCCTATCTGGATCGAAAGGGAATCTGGCGGGGATTTTTTAGTGACCAGGAGTTAAAAGGAAAAATTGAAATTCCAGATCACGCAACCAAACGTCCGATTCAATCGGGTCTACAATGGGATATTTAACTCGGTTCAAGCGGTGCCTTGTGCTTCCGCCCAGCGAACCGCATAACGCACGAGATCGGTTGCGGTTTTTATTTTCAGCTTTTCTTTGATATTCGCGCGATGGACTTCGACGGTCTTTACACTGAGATGCAGATGCTCAGCGATTTCACGTGTGCCTCTTCCCTGCCCGATGAGTTGAAAGACTTCAAACTCCCGGTTGGAAAGCCGCGCGACTGGCGAGGCGCCGGAATCGTTGCGGCCCCCGGAAAAGATTTCCAGAATCTTCGCCGACATTTTTTCGCTGACGTAAATTTGCCCGTTCAAAACATGGCGAATGGCATCCATCAATTTCTTGCCACCTTCCTGTTTCATGATGTAACCGCGCGCGCCGGCGCGCAGCACGCGTTCGGCATAGAGCGTCTCATCATGCATGGAAACCACCAGGATAGAAGTGCCGGGCCGCAGGGCGAGAATATCTTTGATCAACTCAAGACCGTTCTTATCCGGCAAAGAAATATCCGCCAGCACAAGTTCGGGATTGGCGGATGAAATAATTTCCAAAGCCTGGCGCGCATTGTCCGCTTCCCCCGCCACTTCCAGATCGGCTTCGTTGTTGATCAATTGGGCCAGACCCTGACGCATCATCGGATGATCATCCACGATAAGCAGGCGTTTCTTAGCGGTTGCTTTTATTTTTTTTGTTGGCACGAATGCTTTCGGTTGGTTTGCGGGTGGCCGTGCGGCTTACGCCACACATCACTTTCACGCCGCCATCACGGTTTTTTTCCAGCACCAAAGTTCCGCCAATCATTACGGCACGCGATTCCATGATACGCAGTCCCATTCCTTTTTGTTTTGGAATAATTTTAGGAAAACCCGTGCCGTTGTCGCTGACGGTGACGATGATTTTGCCACGTTGCTCTTTAAGCTGAATAATAATCCGCGTCGCTTTGCCGTGGCGAACGGCATTGGAAACCGCTTCCTGAGCAATCCGGAAAAGTTGTGTGGCTGTCGTTTGATCGTCCAACGGCACCGGCGGGTCACATTCAAAAATGCAATCCACGTTAAAAATTTTCTTCGTGTTGGCCGCCAGTTCATGCAGGGCGGCCATCAGTCCCTCCGATTCCAGCGTCACCGGCGAGAGGCCGCGCGCCAGAAGCCGGGTGTGACTGATTGCATCGCGAACATGCGCGCCGATCTCCCGGGCGCGCGGAGCTTCGGCGTTGGATTTGCCTGCCAGATTTTGTTCCAGCACTTCGCTCATCAATTCGATGCCGGCCAGTTGCTGGCAAAGCCCATCGTGCAGATCCTGCCCAATGCGGCGTTGCTCGCGGTCGCTGGTTTCGAGAATTTCTTTTTCCAACCGCTTGCGTTCAGTGATGTCACGGACAAAGCCAGTGAATAAACGGCGATTGGCCAGTTTCACTTCGCCGACAGAAAGATCCATCGGAAAGGTGGAACCATCTTTGCGTCGCCCTACCACTTCACGACCAATGCCGATAATTTGCGCTTTGCCGGTGTGCCGATAATTGGCGAGATAACCGTCATGCTGCTCGTGATACGGCGACGGCATGAGGATGTTGACGTTCTTGCCGATGACCTCGGATGGCTTGTAGCCGAAAATCTTCGCTGCGGCGGGGTTCATGGATTCGATAATGCCGCGTTCGTCAATCGTGATGATGCCTTCCACGGCGGTTTCGAGAATAGCGCGCAGGCGCTCTTCAGTGTCGTCCAACGCCAAGGCGGCCCGGGTCAGTTTTTGTTGGGTGCTCAATTCAGTTCCGTACGCCGGAGAATTCTGCGCAATGAGCGATGCAACTGGTTTGGCTTTTGCTTTTACTTTTCGATGGCTCTTCATGCTGAAGCTGAAGGACTATGGGAAAAAACCGACGCAATTCCAACTTCCAAAATGCGCGCCCCGCGACTAGTCAATGGCCGAGCAAATGTGCCCGATATTCCGTCGGTGATTGGCCGAGTACTCTTTTAAAAACACGGTTGAAATGCGTCAGCGACTGAAAGCCGACTTCAAACGCGATTTCGCTCACGCGCAGATTGGGATTGAGCAGCAGGTTTTTCGCCTTTTCGAGCCGCACACGCGAGAGATAGTCGGTGAAATTGATACCCGTGATTTTCTTGAATATCTTGCAGAAATAAAACGTGCTCGTGTTCACTGCCTTCGCCACTTGGCCGAGCGAAAGGTCCTCGGTCTGGTGTTCGTTAATGTATTCCTTCGCACGAGTGATAACCGGCGGTTCGGCGTTTCCTTGCTGAACCACAACCTGGTTGCTGAGCATCGAAAGGTGTTGGGCAAAGATGCTGAGAAGTTTGACGACGGAATCGTGATGAGTGTTGGAGATCACTTGGGTAGCAAAATAGGCTTCCCTCATTTTTTCCCGATCCACTTCCACGCCCCACTCGACAGCCAGTTTGGCGGTGCGCTCGAATTGGACCTGGGTCGGCTTCCTGCGAAACACCTGGCCGGTCTGCAAGAACCCGATCAACCGGTCTCCCAATCTCACCGGTATTGCGGTATCACACATGCCGACGGAACAGGTCACGGTGTTCGGTCCCTCGGTGGCACATTGGGAAAGCTTTTCCATGACTTGCAAACACGCGGCGCACGCACGGCTTTTTTCCGCCATCATGGCGCAGAACGGATTTTCATGTCGCTTGCCATGGAGCGGCAGTTGCCATGACTCTACCGGCCGCAACATCATTGCCAACCCGGTTGCCTCGCTGAAGGCGCGTTCGTAATCCTGGTAAATCTTCGATTTGAAGAGTGCCTCGACCAAAGCCCGGCTATTGCCGTTGCCATTTCCGTTGGGAAACGTCGAGAAAGTGCCAGGGCGAGCGCCGGCTTCCCGTTGCGCACTGTCGGAGTCCTGCCTAACCAATGTTGTTTGCATGGGAGCAAAATAGGAGAACCTACGAGAACCGACAATTGGGACGCCCCCTGATTACAGTTCGCCGGGAAGCACTACAAGACATAAGGGAATCCCTTATATCCGGCTCAGGAAAAAACGCCAGCGCACGCTGGCACTCCATCCTGATGACTGATCGTGTCTTCGATACTCATTGTATCTCTCCGTTATGTGCCGCTGGTTGCGACTGACTCGCTGGCCGACAGGTTTTTGAAGCGTCGCGAAGGCCAGATGTAGAAGATGCCGGATACTGAGCAGATTCTCACAAAATTGTGAGAGAATTCTAACCCTTGGCAAACTTGCTGGAGAAAATGAATGGAGCCAATGGTCGGGATTGAACCGACGACCGACGGTTTACGAAACCGTTGCTCTACCACTGAGCTACATTGGCAAACACTCCATGAGGCCGCATTTGTATACCCGCATTCATAATATGGGTCAAGCCGACTGCTTTGACTTCTTTCCGGCAAGCGACCAACAACGTAGCCAGCTTTGACAATGTATCGGTCAACCAAGCGCCGGTGTTGAATACGATTTCCAATCGAACAAATCAGGATACGGAATCAAAATGGGTTTATTTTCTCAACGGGGATTCGAGAAAAGGCCGGACTTTCCCATTCAGTTTTGTCGCT
>JBEEGR010000237.1:0-4215 GCA_041166985.1 Verrucomicrobiota bacterium
GATTTTGCCGAAGCCAATTTTGGATTTGCCGCGCTTTGGCTGCTTGAATGTCCACACTTCGCTGCTTCCGAAATATCGCGGGGCCGCTCCGATTCAATGGGCGATTCTGAACGGTGATGCTGAAAGCGGCGTCACGATTATGAAAATGGACGTCGGCATGGACACCGGTGCGATGGTGTCGCAGGAAAAAACGCCGATTCATCCCGAAGACAACGCACAGACTCTGCACGACCGGTTGGCGCAACTCGGCGCGGAATTGCTGGTGAAAACGATTCCCGGCTACGTCAGCGGAAAAATCCAACCGCAGCCTCAGCCAGTTGAGGGCGTGAGTCACGCGCCGAAAATTAAAAAGCAGGATGGTCGCATTGACTGGACTCAGCCGGCGTGCGTGGTCTGGAATCGGGTGCGTGGTTTGGTTCCGTGGCCCGGCGCATTCACGCTTTTGCCAACTCGCAAATCTGCCGATGAGAAAGAACTGGTTGAAACGACATCCGCGCCGAATCTCTTGAAAATCTGGGAAGCCGAAGTGGTTGAAAGCTCCGGTTCACCCGGCGAAATTTTGCAAGCTGACAAAAGTGGAATGGTAATCGGTTGTGGAACGGGCGCGTTGCGTGTTTTGATTTTGCAACGCGAAGGTGGCCGCCGCCTGAACGCGCCGGAATTTCTGGCCGGCCATCCACTTCAGGTTGGAGAGAAGCTGGGGTAGGGCGCGTCACTCCGTGCGCACCTACCGTTTAATTTCTGCAATCAGCCGCTGGCCTGAACGGGGAACTCCGAACTAAATTAGAACACCGCTCCTTATTTCATTCTATGGCGCTTCCGCCGTTTTCTGTTTAGCTTTTGGCGATGCGTTTGAGGCAATTATTCAGTGCGCTGGAATCCCGCAATTACCGGCTCTTCTTTGCCGGCCAGATTATTTCGCTCGTCGGCAGTTGGATGACGCAGACCACCTCGCTCTGGCTGGTGTATCATTTGAGTTCCTCAGCGTTCCTGCTCGGGGTCGTTGGTTTCGCCAGTCAGATTCCGATTTTCTTTCTCGCGCCGTTTGCGGGCGTCTGGGTGGATCGGGTTAATCGCCATCGGTTGCTCGTTGTCACGCAGGTTTGTTCCATGATCCAGTCTTTTGCGCTCGCCGCGTTCGCCTTGACCGATACGATTGGTATTCCGCATCTGATCGTCCTGAGTCTGGTACAGGGAGTCATCAACGCGGTGGACATGCCGACGCGGCAGGCGCTGGTCGTGGAATTTGTCGAACGCAAGGAACATCTCGGCAATGCCATCGCCTTGAATTCCTCGCTGTTCAACCTCGCGCGACTCATCGGTCCCGCGCTCGCGGGATTCGTCATTGCCGGGTTCGGGCCGGGCTTCTGCTATTTCGTGGATGGCCTCACGTACGTCGCCGTCATCGCCGCGCTTCTGGCCATGCGTTTGCCCCGGCGTCCGGCGCGCGCCGTGACGCAACATCCCTGGATTGAACTGCGGCAAGGGTTTCATTACGCGTTTAGTTTTGCGCCGATCCGCGCATTGATTGGGGTGGTGGCGGCCGTCAGCGCGATTGGTTTTTCCTACACAGTGTTGACGCCGATTTTTGCGCGCGACATCTTTCGCGGCGATGCGCGGACGCTGGGTTATCTGATGTCCGCCTCGGGAGTTGGCGCCTTGAGCGGCGCGTTGTATCTCGGTTCACGCTCAACTGTCCGTGGATTGGGAAATGTCATCACGTTCGGCGGCGCGGCGATGGGCGTGGGACTGCTCGGTTTCGCGTGCTCGCGCTGGCTGCCGCTGTCGCTGGCGTGCCTGCCGCTGACGGGAATGGGCGGTGTGCTGCTGATGGCGTCGAGCAACACGCTCGTGCAAACACTGGTGGAGGACGACAAGCGCGGACGCGTGATGAGTATTTTTTCCATGGCGTTTACCGGCACGATGCCCGTGGGCAATCTGCTGGTCGGATTTCTCGCCAGCCGTTGGGGCACCACCGCGACGTTGCTGGTGAGCGGCACGGTCTGCATCGTCATCGCGATTTTATTTTACCGGGCCGTCCCGCGATTGCGCGCCGCCGCCGCGCCCGTGCTGGCGAAACTGGACCCGACGCTGTTCGAGCCGATCGTGCATCCACCCAGCGCGCCAAAAAAATGATGATTGCGCTGATTCACGCGGAATTGCCAAAAGAACTCATGGGAATGTGGAAAAATCAGGACTGACGCCATTATGCTAAAAATGTCCCGCGAAGCCGCGAAGTGGGACAAAGGAAAGTTCCCTTCGCCGCCTTCGCCGCTTCGCGGGACTTCAAAATAATCCCGCCAAACTCGCCGAATGGCCATTCATGCGCGCCAGCAAAACCTTCAAGCTTTGGTGACGGCGATAATCCTTGATGGAAATTCGCAGGTCTGTTTTTATAAAACCATGTTAGCAGAAGGAGTTATAAAAATCAGCGGTGTACGATGTCATGCACGCTCTGCGACATAATCCAATGTTAGACCACTTCGCACGCTCGTGAGAATTTGGAAGGTCATACTTGGAGTCGTTCTCGTGCCGATTCTGCTGGTCGGCGGGTGTGCGGCTCGCGCTTGGCAGCGTGACCGAGTAGCCAAGCAGTTTTGTGAGTCCCTGATTCCGCATATTGAGCGAGCGCGAATGCAAAGCGGTCAGTATCCAGCTCAGGCTGACCCCACTTGGTGGGCAGGCCAGAGTGTGCCGCCACTTATCCGCACCAAACGATTTTACATTGTTCGTGGCAGTAGTTTCGGATTCTGGTTTCAGAACGATTCATGGGTCTTTGACAACGTTTGGGATTTCGATAGTGCCAGTCGGAGATGGTCTAGTTATGATGCAAACTACGAGAAGAAGTGAGTGGTATAACCATGCGCGAGCCTGTGGAAAAACTCCCGGCGTGATTATGAGTTGAGCGGTTGGTTGGAAAAAGTTTTCTGGTTTCGGAGATTTCTTCCCATGGAAAAAAGTTCCAGGCCTGCACTAACTGAGTCTCCAAGGCGTTTTTGCATTGAACAATCCGCGCAAAGCGGGTGTCATTTACGCGTGTTAATCATTCAATCCTGTTTGCTGTTGGTTTGCCGGTAAAACTTTTATGACCCGACCCGCTCCCGTTCAGTTGCCCTGGAAACGCTCGCGTTACGGCTTCGCCGCCTTTTTCTTTCTGTCCCTGCTGCTGGGTTGCACGGTGCTGCGGCTCGTGTTGTTTGTAAAATTTCGATTGGCGGGCGCGTTGACGCCGGATGCGGTGGCGCAGATTTTTTTAATCGGCTTTCATCGCGATGTGGTCGCGCTGCTGGTGACGATGCTGCCGTTGTTGTTCTGGTTTTGGATCGTGCGCGAGAAATCGTTTGGCAGGCCCTGGCACAGGATTTTGCTGCGACTCGGCTTTTTCCTGTTCTGGGCGGTGCAGGTGTTTTTGTTTTTTACGGAATATTATTTCTTTGATGAGTTCAAATCGCGCTTCAATACGGTGGCGGTGGATTATCTGCTCTATCCTTACGAGGTTTTCGTCAATATCTGGGAGTCGTATCCAGTCGCGCTGATCGTCTCGGTTTGCGCGGGGTTGAGTCTTGCCTGGAACCTGGTTGCGTTCGCTTATTTCCGCCAGATGTGGATTCAACCCGCGCGGGCGCGCAGCCGTTTTCTTTATTTCGCGGGCGCGCTCGTTTTAAGCGGGCTGCTGGGCTTGACGGTGAATTTGAAAGAATTGAATTTCAGCAAGGACCGCACGCTGAATGAAATCGCCAATAACGGCTCCATCTCGTTCCTCGCCGCCGCCTGGACGCGCAATCTGGATTACAACGCGTTTTATCTGACGATGGATAAATCGGAGGCGTATCAGCGCGTGCGCGGTTTGTTGAATGAGCGAAATGTGGAATTCGTGGAGCAGGGCAATTCCATCCGTCGCCGTGTCACGGGCGATGCCTCGAAGCCGAAACTGAATGTCGTCATTCTGATGGAGGAAAGTTTCGGATCGGAATTCTGGGGTTGCCTGGGTCGCACCAATACGCTTACGCCGGAAATGGATCGGCTGGCGATTCAGGAGGGAATGTTGTTCACGAACATTTACGCGTCTGGCAATCGCACGGTGCGCGGCTTCGAGGGAGTCCTTTCCTCATTCCCGCCGTTGCCTGGCGATTCGATTGTGAAACGCGACCGCTCGGATAATGTGGAGACAATCGCGCGTGTCCTGAAGCGCGATGGTTATAACACAGTTTTCTT
>JBEEGR010000238.1:0-3951 GCA_041166985.1 Verrucomicrobiota bacterium
CTATTGCAAATTCTGCGCGTTTTATCGTGTGGAAAAAGACAATGACGCTTATGTCATCACGTTTGACGAGATTGATAAAAAAATCGAGGAGACCATCGCGCTGGGCGGCACGCAGATTTTGATGCAGGGCGGGCATCATCCCAAGCTTACGAAGCAGTGGTATTTGGATTTGCTGTCGCACATTCGTGAAAAATTTCCACAGGTGAACATCCACGGTTTCAGTCCGAGCGAGTTCGTTCATTTTCGCGAAGTGTTCAACGAACCGCTCGAAAAAATCATCGGCGATTTCAAAGCGGCGGGTCTTGGTTCGATTCCGGGTGGCGGCGGCGAAATTCTCGTGGACCGCGTGCGCCAGCGCATTTCGCCGCTCAAAGCAATGAGCAGCGATTGGCTTGAAGTCATGGATGTCGCGCATCGGCTCGGATTGAACTCTTCGGCTACGATGATGTTCGGTCACGTTGAGACGATTGAAGATCGCATCGAACATCTCGAACGACTCCGCGTGCAGCAGGACAAATCGAAAGGTTTCACTGCGTTCATCTGCTGGACGTTTCAAGCCGAGCACACGAAACTCAAAGCTCCCACGGTCGGCGCGCATGAATATCTCAAGACCCAGGCGCTCAGTCGGATTTATCTCGATAATTTTCCCAGCGTGCAAAGTTCCTGGGTGACGCAAGGATTGGAAATCGGCCAGGTCGCTTTGAAATACGGCGCGAATGATTTGGGCAGCATCATGATTGAGGAGAATGTCGTCTCACAGGCGGGCACAACTTTCCGTATGACTGTCGCCGACATGCAACGGCTCATCAAGGAACTCGGCTACGAACCGCATCAACGGGATAATTGGTATCGGCTGGTGAATTAGGAGCGCAGAGCAATCGCGCTGCATGATCAAAGTTAAACTCGCGGAGCGATGCTCCGCGCCGCTGCTGATTGTGGATGCAAATTGTTTTACGCTTCTTTTACAAAATCCTGACAATTCGCTGCCCGGCTCGCCTAAGATTTGGAAAAACAAAAGGGCTGGCAATTGAAGCGGTTCGGAGTAATTTCGCATTGCTCTCCAGCCAAAAAGGAAACATGAAAAAAATCATCTTCAGTTGCGTCCTCGGATTCGCGATCGGCGCTTTCGCAGAACCCACGCTCACCATTTACAATCAAAACTTCGCCGTCGTGCGCGACACCGTGCCGCTCGATTTGAAAGCGGGTGTCAGCGAAATCCGTTACGCAAACGCCACGGCGCATCTGGAGCCGGATTCGGTGGTGCTGCGCGACCCGAGCGGGAAACATTCGTTGCAGATTCTGGAACAGAATTATCGCAATGACCCGGTCTCGCAGGAATTACTGTTGTCGCTGTTTGAAGGTAAGACGATTGAATTTGAAAACATCCGCACGAAAGACAACACCGAGACGCGGGAAATCATTTCCGGCAAAATCATCCGCAGCGGTTATGTGCCGGGCGGCGGGGCGGAACAGCCGATCATCGAAGTGGATGGTAAGTTGCAGTTCAGTCTGCCGGGCAAACCGTTGTTTCCAAGTCTCGGTGACGACACTGTGCTCAAGCCAACGTTGAACTGGCTTCTGCAATCCGACAAAGCCGGGAAATTGGATGCCGAGGTCGGCTACGTAACCGGCGGATTCAATTGGGAAGCGAGTTACAATCTCGTCGCGCCGGAGAAAGGCGATGTGGTGGATTTAATCGGCTGGATCACGATGAACAATCAAAGCGGCAAAACGTTTGAGAATGCCAAAATCAAACTGATGGCCGGCGACGTGAATAAAATTCAGCCGCAGAATTTTGGCCGGGCAAAGAGAATGTTGGCGATGGATGCGATGGCTGCTGAAGCACCGGCTGTCACCGAAAAATCTTTCGACGAATTCCATCTTTACAGCATCGCGCGGCCCACCACGTTGCATGACCGCGAAACGAAGCAGGTTCAATTCGTTGCGGCGACCGGTGTGAAAGCGCCGGTGGTTTATGTTTATGATGGCGCGCAGGCTGGCTATCGGTTTTACGGCGGATTGATCAACGACCGCAATTACGGCACTGATTCCAACAAGAAGGTTGCGGTCATGCGCGAGTTTGTGAACGCGGAGACGAACCATCTCGGCATCGCGCTGCCGAAAGGCAAGCTACGGTTTTATCGCCATAACGACGACGGCCAGATGGAATTTACCGGCGAAGACACGATTGACCACACGCCGCGCAACGAAACGATTCGCGTGACGACTGGCAACTCGTTCGACCTCGTCGGCGAACGCAAGCAGACGAATTTTCAGGTGGACAGCGGTGACAAATGGATCAACGAAACTTTTGAAATCAAACTACGGAACCGCAAGAAAGAGCCGGTTGAAATTCGCATGGTCGAGCATCTTTACCGCTGGAACAACTGGCAAGTCACACAAAAATCAGATGACTTCAAAAAAACCGATGCGCAAACGATTGAATTTCGTGTGCCGATAAAGGCTGATGAGGAGAAAACCATCACCTACACAGTGCATTACTCGTGGTGATGCGATCACTTTTTCGTCATCACGAACACGCCGTCCCACGATTCAGGCGGCGGATTTTCGATCAACGCCTGACAACGCTTTAAATACATTTCGCTGAGATAATCGGTTGGCTGGCGTCGTAAACATTCTTCAAAAGCATGGACACCTTCAGCGAATTTTCTTTCGCGATAGAGGCGGACGCCTTCTTCGTAACGGGCGAGCCACAACGGCATAGAAACGGTTTGCGCCGCGCCATCGCCGATGACGGTGAAGACATCCACAGGTTTGGTTTTGCCTTTCACCTGGACGGAATCCACGGTGCGCAAAATGTAAGTATCGCTGACCAAAGGCGCGACGCTTTCGCCGAGCAACAGGTCAAGGTGATATTCCTTCGTCAGCCCTTCCAGGCGTGACGCGAGGTTGACCGGGTCGCCAATAACAGTGAGTTCCATTTTCTCGGAGGAGCCAAGATTACCGACGATGACTTCGCCGTGATTGATGCCGATGCCGAAGGCGAGTTCCAACATACCGCGCGATTTCCAATCCTCGTTCAGTTTTTTCAGGCTTTGCTTCATCGCGAGTGCGGTGGCGACGGCGTTGTGCGCATCAGTATCTTTGCCATGGCTGACGATGTTGCCCCACACGGCCATTACGGCGTCGCCGATGAATTTATCAAGCGAACCCTGATGACTGAAAACGTGCGCGACCATTTCCTCGAAATACTCATTGAGCTGTTTTACCAGAGCATGAGAATCGGCGCTCTCCGTCAGCGTGGTGAATCCGCGGATGTCGGAGAACAGGATGCTCACCGGTTTGCGCACGCCGCCGAGCGCGTTGAAGAACGTTTGAGGATTATCGAGCAGATCTTTGACGACGTCTTTGGAAACGTAGCGTTCCAAGGTTCTGCGGACGCGACGTTTTTCAATTCGTTCGAGGAAATAATCGTAGGCCAGAGCAATGAGGCTGCTGGAAAACAAGGCAGCGGCCGGGATGGCTACGAGTAAAATATTCAAGGTCGCGTATTCGCGATTGAACATTAAAAAAGCAACCGCCCAATAAGCAGCCGTGAAAAAAATGACCGCCACAAGACGCTTGAGCGGTTGAGCGATGAGAAAGCAAAAGGCTACCGCAAACACACCAGCCATTATGATTGCGAACACTTGAACCAAAATTGATGGCGGACTGAGAAATTCCCCATGGAGAGCGGCATTGATGATATTGAGATGGATTTCCGGGCCGAGCATTCGCTTCGGATCTTCAAATGGTGTGTCGTGCTCATCGTGAAAAATTCCGGCGGTCGGTCCAATGAGGACAATCTTATCTTTAAAAAACTTCCCATTGTCGTAATTAACTTTCCACAGCTTGGGGGAAAGAACATAACCGATGGGAATGGGTCTGTAGCCTTCGCCCGGACCGGCCGTGTAACGAAAAATACGTGAAGCAAACCCGGACGGAATAAGG
>JBEEGR010000239.1:0-3389 GCA_041166985.1 Verrucomicrobiota bacterium
GTTTACCAGGCCTTGAAAGCTTATGCTGCGTCGAATCCGCAATTGAAAGGCGAGGACGCGAAATTATTTACCGAAACGATGCGTGATTATCGCCGTGCTGGTCTGGAATTGCCGAAAGTCCAGCGCGATGAAGTCGAACAACTCCGCAAAAAACTTTCCGGCCTTTCGACTGATTTCGAAAGCAACATTACCAAGGCGCAAAAGCCGATCAAGTTTACCAAGGCCGAACTGGAAGGCGTGCCGGAAGATTTTCTCGGACAGATCAAAACCGGCGAGGACGAATACACCGCGATGGCCAACATCACCTGGCATTACATCACGATTCTGGACAACGCGAAGCGGGAGGAAACGCGCAAACAATTTCTCATCGCGCAAAGCAATCTTGCCCGCGAAGAAAACATTCCGTTGCTGGAAAAAATTCTCGTCCTGCGTGACGACATCGCCCACAAGCTCGGTTACAAAACCTATGCCGATTACGTGACCGAAGTGAAAATGGTGAAGACCGCGCAGACGGCGATTGATTTTGAAGAGAAGCTTAAGACTGGTTTGCAGCCGAAGTTCGACCTCGAACAGGAAGAGTTTCGCCAATTGAAGATAAAGAAAACGGGCGATGAGAACGCAAAGATCAATGTATGGGACTGGCGCTATTTCGCGAACCAGTTGAAGAAAGAAAAATACAACGTGGACGCCGAACAATTGCGCGTTTACTTCCCCTATCAACACGTGCTCGACGGCATGTTCGCGATTTACCAGCGCATCTTTGGCTTGAAGTTCGAGCGGCTCGACGCGCCTTACAAATGGATTGGCGATCTCCAGCTTTATGCCGTCTCGGACGCGAAAACCGGCGAGCCGCTTGGTCTTTTCTATCTCGATATGTTTCCGCGCGAAGGCAAATACCATCACTTTGCGCAGTTCGGCATCATCGAAGGAAAATTATTGCCGGACGGAAAATATCAACGCCCAGTCTGCGCGCTGATTTGCAATTTTCCATCACCGACGAAAGATCATCCGTCGCTGATGTCGCATGACGACGTCGAAACCATCTTCCACGAGTTTGGCCACGCAATGCACACCATTCTGACCCGCGCCAAATATTCGCGCTTCTCCGGCACAAGTGTGCCGCGCGATTTCGTCGAAGCGCCTTCGCAGATGTTGGAGAACTGGGTCTGGGACAAAAAAGTTTTGGACAGTTTCGCCGCCGACTATCGTGATCCGTCGAAGAAAATCCCGGAGGACGTGCTTGCCAAACTCAAAGAAGCGCGTCTCGCCATTGAAGGCACGCGTTATCGCCGCCAGCTTTCGTTTGGCCTGATGGACCTTGCGCTGCACACTCAGATTCACGACACGAACGCCAGCGAAACGTTGCCGCTCTCCAACAAAGAACTCAGCGAAGTTTTTTTGCCGGTGGCTCCCGACACCGCATTCATCGCTTACTTCGGCCACATCATCGGTTACGGCGCGGGCTATTACGGCTATGCGTGGGCTGATGCGATTGCCGCCGACATGGCGACGGTTTTCGAGAAAGCGCCGGATGGTTATTTCGACACGCAGGCCGGCATGAGATTGCGCAAGGAAGTTTACGAAGTCGGCGATTCGCGCGACGTGAACATCTCGATTGAAAAATTCCTTGGCCGCGAACGTTCGCTGCAACCGTTCCTGAAAAAAATCGGCATCGGCACAAATTAGAGCGTCCGTCGCCTCAAAAAGGAAAGCCCAGCGAGAAGTGCAGCGTGCCGACCGGATCGCGCGGACGGGGATTCAGGTTGTAGCCATACTCCAGCCGCACGGGGCCGATGATCGTTTTCCATTGGATGCCGCCGCCCGCTGAAAACAGCGCCTGGTCAAAGGGATAATTTTTCAATTCGCGCGCGAACCCCACTCCATCCACAAACACGACCAGCGAAAATTTCGGCGTCAGGCCCTGTTCAAATTCCACATTGCCCTGCAAATAAGTTTCCGCGCCCACGATTTTTCCCTCCGCATCACGCGGCGCGGCTTCGCCCTGTTGATAGCCGCGCACGGAATTTTCGCCTCCCGGAAAAAAACGGCGGTTGAACGGCAGATCCGCATTCCGGCTGCCGAGCGTTGCCACCAAACCGTGGCTTAGTCCGAAATGAATCCATTGCGAATCGCTGACCGGCGCGTGATACGAAAGCGACAGGTCGAGACGCTGATAGTTCACGTCGCTCGCCAGATACTCGCTGGCAAGCTCCACGTTGCCATATACGCGGTAGCCGTGATGTGGATAGAGCGGATTATCGCGGCGGTCGTGATTGAGGTCCGTGATGATGGCGCCGACTCCGGAATTTTGCGCGCTGCGCCGGAACAAATTCGTCGGCCCGCCGTCGGCCTCCAGGATCTGGTAATTGTAGCGCACGCTCATATCGGTGTTGACGTTGCGAAAAAATTTCCGCAGACCCGCGCCACCGCCATATTCGAGACGCAGGAACGAAATCTCCTGCCGGCGCAAGCCGGACGCGTTGATAAAGAGGTCCACGTCTTCACCAAAAAATTCCGGCAGCGTGTAGAGATAATCCGCGCTGGAGGATTTGAAGGACTGCGTGAGTTTCAACTGTTGGCGATGCGCCAGGCCGAAGACGTCGTATTGATCAAGCTGCACGCCGCCACGCAATAATTCATAGCTGCCATAGCCAAAAAGCAGGCTCACCTCAATGCGCTTGGCCTCCTCCAGATGATAGAGAAGGTTGCGCGTGTGTTCGTCCACGTTCTCGTAACTCAACTCCACCGAATCAAAAACGCCCAGGCGCGACAGGCGGTAACGGCCACGCTCCGCTTTGATGCGGTTGAGCAACTCGCCTTCGTGCAGCGGGATCCGGCGTTCGAGCACGTTCGTTTTGGTATGCTTGTTGCCGGTGAAGCCGATATTTCCGACCCGCACGAACGGGCCGGTTTGGACGATGGCCCGCAGGTCGAGCCGGACTTCATTCGTTTGCGGATCGCGCGCGAGGGTTTGCACTTCGACCGACGTGTCGGGATAACCCAGGCGATAGAAATTTGTTTTGATGCTCAACGCGTAATCCTGTTCCCACCATTGCGAATAAGGGTCGCCCGGCCAGTTTGTGCTGACGGAAACGGGCGCGTTGGTGTTCTCGAAAGAAACCTCCAGGCGCACTGAATGCACGAAAAACCTCGGCCCCTGATTCACCTGGATGCTTGTTTTCACGACGCCGGTGCGGTCGTCCCGTTCGAGATGTGCGGCACTGACGGTTGCCTCTTGAAAGCCCGTGCGATGCAATTCGTCCCGGAGATTTCGCAGGCTGCGATCGAATTTGTCCGGCGAATAAACGCGATTTTGTTTCAACGAAAACAATCCGCCGGTTTCAATGAAGTAGGCGCGCGCTTTCTTTTCGGGAACCGTGTCCAACCCG
>JBEEGR010000240.1:0-4519 GCA_041166985.1 Verrucomicrobiota bacterium
GAATTTGCGTCGCGGCTTTCGGCAAATAGACGATTGCTTCCCCGGAGTTCGCGCCCGCTTCGGCGAGGTTATCCGCTGACGATTGCAGCACAGCAACCTGAAGCCCGCTCAAATCGGCGCCATTGAATTTGCCGCCGGCAAAATCCCAGGCGCGAACCATGTAACGGCCTTCCTGCGGCGATTCGCTGGAGACGACGCACGGGCCGGCATAGACTTCGCAGGAGTGCAATTCGAGCAGACTGCCGCGCGGGGCGTCGCTGGCAACGGCGTGCAAAGCAAGTCCGAGAAATCCGGTGAAAAGGAGCGAAAAGTTTTTCATAAATCACAACGGTCAATTGTCGGAAAATATTACATCGAACTCATAAAATTTCCAGCGGCGGGCATGGTTTTCATATATTCCGGTTCTGTTCGGAGTTCCGCCTTCAGGTGGTTCCAAAGCCGCGTGAATGCGGAACTCCAAACCTAACACAATTCAAATCGCCCGCTGAGTTGCGCCAAGGCATCTCAGCGGGCGTGATATTTTTATCGAGCGAATCAGGGATTGCTCGTCGCCGAATTGGTGCTCGAACTCGCATTTGGGACGGCCTCGGCGGGCGCTGAAATGCCTGGCGCGCTGTTGCTGCTGGTTGAGGTTCCAGAACTGGAATTGTATTGATCGTTTGCGCCGCCCGCGTTGTCCCGGTTGCAACCCGCCAGAAGGAGGGCCGCTGCCGCCATGAATAAGAATTTTTTCATACGTTGATATTTGTTTTTGGTTCAGTTCACTTTTTCAGTGTTGCCCTCACACTCGTGCTGCGCTCCTTTCGCACCAACGCGGTTTAACCCCGCTTTTCCTCGGGGAAACTACCCATGCGCCTCACCGCAGATCCAGGCCTTCAAGCCACGTTTTGCGAATGACGGGCTGAAATGTCAGCACGGTGATGCCGGCTTCGGCTTCGATCAGGACGGAATTGAAACCCGCGCCACCTTCCGTCTCGCGTAACATTACATGGATCGGCTCGATCACGTCGTGGTTGGAATCGTGGTTGCGGATGGAAATCTGGTCATTGCACGCGTCGCGTTTGCCGAAACTGATTTCCTCGAACGCCGCGTGCTTCGCAATCTCCCGCGTGGCGCCGTCGTGATCAATCACTTCAATCGTCACGGTGCCGCCGCCTTCGTGTTCGTTTAATTTCTGGCAGAATGCCCGCCAATCCTTGTTTTTGATTTCTTTCATGTGTTTTTTCAATGTGTTTTCTTGCGGCGGGTGAAGCGTTGGTGCCGCGTTATCGCGTCAACGTCAGGTGTGGCGCTGAAGACTTAAATAGGGTGATGTAGGTAATAAGCTTCGATTTTGCCGCAGACCGAAATGCTCTCGACAGAAAACATACCCGGAAATAAGCTCGGAAAGTGACACGCATGAGATTACAACAAGTGCTTGTATCATGAAAAAATTGGGCGTTGGTTCTGTCTAAAATTTTATGCAGTCACCAGCCTCTAACCAAGACATATTCGTGCGGGACCGGCGCGTCTATGTCATTTGTGTCTGCTTGGTCTTTGGTGTTGCGCTGTTGGCATTTCTTAGGGAAGCACACATATTGCGTGCTTTCTATCACGATACCGCCACGCTCGCCGCAGGCACCGAGATCCGTCCCATGGGTGTGACTTTTGCCCTTGGTATCACAGAGACGGCTGCTGTTTTTTTCGGCTTCTGCTTTGCGGGACCCGCAGTGGTTCTCAGTGTTAGATGGCACAATTGGATTCTTATGTGCGTAGCGATTCTCGCATTCGTGCTGTGTTTGGTTCCGATGGTGGCAGGGACGTCAGCTTTTCAGCACATTGTCAAAATCAGAGGCTTGGTTTTGGAAGAGTAGTGGCTTGTGATGATAAGACCTTCAGCGAGATTCAATCGGCAAAAATAAAAAAGAATTACTTCACCACCATCCGGTTGCTCGGAACTGAAACCGCGCATTCATCCCAGACGCGGCGCAAGACATCGCGGCTGTAGAACAGATGCTGCTTGTCCGGCGTGAAAACTTCCAGCGTGATTGTCCCATCGTAACCGGTCGCCTGCAGCAGGTTGATGTAAAAATCCACTTCCATCGTCCCCGCGCCCAGCGGCAGATGCAGGTCCGCGCTGCCGCCTTTGTTGTCGTGCAGATGCACGTGTTGCAGGCGCGAGCCGTAAGCGTTGAGAATTTCCGCCGTGGTGTTGTGCTCGACAAGCAGGTTTGCGTGCCCGATGTCCAAGTGCAGGCCCAGCTCGGGCAGGGGATCCAGCAACTCGGAGAGTTGCGCGACAGTGTTGAAACTGCCGGGCAGATTTTCAATCATCAGCCCGACGCCCAGCTTGCGCGCGTCCCCGAGCAGTTCGCGGAGGCTCTTCAGATTTTGTTCAATGATGAATTTGCGGTCGTGCATCGGCGCGTTGCGGTCGGGATGAATGTTCATCCATTCCGCGCCGATTTCGGCAAAGGCGTGCAGGCAGAGGCGCAGTTCCTCCACCGCCGCGCGGCGGATGGATTCAAACGGGCTGCACAGCGGCAGGTAATAAGCGGTGTGACCGACGACGCGCAGATTGTTTTGTTCCAGCGCCGTCCGCACCGCGCCGAGGTTCAGTTTGTTGGGCATCGCGGCGGGCGGTTCGAGCGTCAGGTCGAGAAACTCAAAACCCATCTCCGCAATCCATTGGATTTCTTTCAGGACATCGTGTCCCGGATGATTCATGGTGCCGATCAACATAAAAATTATTTACTCAACCTCGAACATCCAACACTCAACGCCGAACATCCAATAATTTTCGCGTGCTGTGCGGAGGTCGTGAACACTTTAGTCTCCCTCTCTTCACGACGAAGGATCGAGGAGAGGGCCGGGGAGAGGAGCAGCCCCACTCTCCGACTCTCACCCGATTCCGCCCGCTGAACGCGGGTAGGGACGCCGTAGCACGGCATTCCTGCCATTTGAGTCGTAAAATAATTTTCCATAACTAAACCTCCAGCGGTTGGTCTTTCGGTAGAATCGCCGCAAACCATCGCCGCGTGTCGAGCAAACGGACGCGGTCATGTTTGCAATGCGCCGGTGCCTGGGGTTTATCGAGTCGCAATTGTTTTACGAGTTTTTCAGGCAGATCCAGCGCGCGCCGGGGACAGAGCCAGCCGTACACGGACAGCAACCCTTTCAACAACGGCCAGTCATCCTCCATGCGTCTGAGCAACCGGTCCCAGTCCACCCGCGCCCCGGTGGCATAAAGCAGGTTCATGATATCCGTCCAGTCGCAATGATCGCGCTGCATGATATACAGTTTACACCAGAAAAATTCTTCCAGTGGAAGAATATGCAGCGGTTCGCCGCGCACGATTCCCACCGCCGCATGTTCAAACCACGCCTCGTCCACCTGCGCGCGCTGGTTGGCCATCGCCCAGATGATGTCCACGATGACGCCGGAACAGACGCTGCGATAAATCCAATTGCGGTCGTAGGGCAGTTGCGGAAAATAATCTTCAAACCCCGCCTCACTCAACGCCGCAATCGCCCGCTCGCGGTCATCTTTCAAAATATAAAGGTCAATGTCCTTGGTGTTGCGGCAGCGTCCGGTGTAAACCGCCAGCGCGAAACCGCCGCCCAGCAAAAACCGGATGCCGGCTTCGCGCAGGGCGACAATCGCGCGGCGGTAACATTCCCATTGCTCATCGGAAATCGCTCCCACCCACTCAAATTGCAGGCGCGGCTTTTTTAATTTTCCAGGAACTCCGTTGGTTCGTCCCGGATGGGTGTTGGCAGTTTTAGGATTATGTCGCTGTTTAGCCATTGATGATTTCTCCGCTATTGGGATGCAACACCTGGCCGCTCATGTAAGAGGAATCGGTCGAAGCCAGGAAAACATAACAGGACGTCACTTCCATCGGTTGACCGGCGCGATATTCCGGCAGCGTCACCCGTGGCCGTGGCGACATCTTGAATTCACGCCCCGGTTTTTCTTTTTGCACCTGCGGAGGAAACCGGTGGGGTAGAGCTTCCTTTTTTTTGGCCATAGAAAATTACACTCGGTCCTGCAGATCCGGGACGCCTTCGTGATGGGCGCAGTTGGCGCAGCAATAGAAATTTCCCTCGGCTTCGACGCCGTGCCCGATGATTCTGCATCCGCAATGCTCGCATTCCGGCGCCAGCGCATGAATCGCGCATTCAAAGCAGTCAAAATAATGGGTCGTGCCGCTGACGGTTATTTCCAGCGGCTTGTCATATTCGTTTCCGCAGACTTCGCATTGCATAAATGTTTCTCCTAAATTTTATCGCGCTTGAGGCTTTCGCGCGTCGCTTCGAGTTCCTGGTCGTGCTCGGCATCCTGAACGCCTTCTTCCACGAGTTTTTCGGCCACGGTTTGTTCATCCGGGGAAGGGACCGTCTCGGCCTGATGGCCTTCGGATTCCGGGACTTCTTCCCAACGCTCGTCTTCGGTCAACGTTTCCGCCGCCGTCGGTGTGGGATTAAGATGTTCTTTTCCCGTCAACTCCCGCTGCGCCTGTTCGCGATCCGCTTCCAG
>JBEEGR010000241.1:0-4796 GCA_041166985.1 Verrucomicrobiota bacterium
ACAGCGCCAACGGCGGTTGGCTCCGGCGAGAGCCTGTGTGAAAACTCATTTTCAGACCATTCAATCCGTCTGCTCGATTCATCAAAATGCGTCATAAGCCAAATGGGTGCGAAGTTTTTTCAGCACACGGAGTTTTCGCACAGGCTCGCGAATGGTTAGACCGCATCGTTTCGTGGATCATGCCATCCATCTCCATCACACTTCTGACAAACTGCTCGCTCCAACCGTCCCGTGCCGCGACAGTGAAGACACTCACGGTCTATGCGTGTAATCTTCCAACTCTCACCGTCCGCCGATAAATGGTAGCGATTGCGCATGACGGCGTCTCGCACCAAAGGCTCGCACGTAATAACTACAGCCGAACCAGAAGTCTGCTGCACGTCCTCAAAGACCGTCCGCACCTTGTCACGCATCAAGAAATCGCGGGCGTGCTTCAACAGCGGCTCGCCGAAATACTTTGAGTGAACAGCTTTCAATCGCACATTCGCGGCGGCGTAAGCCTCAACCTTCTCCTGCCAAAAGGACTCAAGAAATTGCTGGGGCGTGCTCATGGGGTCTAACATGGAGCCGGCCAAATGCAGGTTTGGCCTAGTTCGGCTCGGTTTGGCCTGGTTCCTTGAGGCATAAGCAAATTTATGCGTGATTTCCCTATAGCTTCAAGTTGTTTGTTTGGGCTTGGTTGAGCAACTAAATCGTAACGGCGTGGGGATTGCACGTAAAACTTTGTAGATTGGTTAAATTTAACCGTCTTCCTTTCAATTTGCCTAAAAACCGCAGTTTTGGGAAGAAAACCGCGTTTTTTGCCGCTTTTTGAGGTTCATAAACGCGTTTATGAGCGTACGAAATGCATTTAGGAACGTATGAAACGCCTTTCGTACGGTACGGAACGCATTTCTGAACCACTGGGGAGCACTTAATTCCGTACGGAATGCCTTTCGTACGGTACGAAGTCCGGTTCAGTCGGTACGGCGAGCAGTTCTTTCGGAAGGGAAGATGTTTCTTTCCGTACGAAACGATGTTCGTTCGGTACGGCGCGCAGGTTTTACCGAATGGATCGCGTTCAAGAGCAACCGGGAAGCATCACCCTTTCACCGCCGCTTTGTAATTCAGAATGCCTTCCACAATGGCGCGCGCCATTTGTTTGCGGTAGGCGGGGTCGAAAATTTTTCGCCCTTCAGCGGGATGCGACATGAAACCGGCTTCGACGAGAATCGCGGGCATGGCGGTATCGCGCAGGACGGCGAAGCGGGCGCGTTTCACGCCGCGATCTTCCGCGCCGAGAGTTTTGGAAATGGATTTCTGCACCTGATATGCGAGCAGCATGTTTTTTTCGTCGTTGCGATTGCCCGGCACCGATTGGGTATCGCCTTCACCACGGGCGTTGGTGGAAAACGCGCCGGCGGGCGTGAGGCAATAGACTTCCGAACCCTGAACCTGCGAACGCGCCTCTTCGGTGGAATTAAAATGCAGGCTCACAAACAAATCCGCGCCGCGTTTGCGCGCCAGTTCGGGTCGCGTGGGCAAATCCACAAAGGAATCCCACTTGCGCGTGAGGATGACCTTGAGTCCGGCGGCTTTCAACTGCGCGCTGATTTCTTCGGCGAGCAGCAGCGTGTATTTTTTTTCCTGGTTCGCCCCGACGCGGTTGCCGGGGTCTTTGCCGCCGTGGCCGGGGTCGAGGCAGATGGTTTTGATTTTTGCTCCCGGCGGATTGACCGGCGGCGAAAAAACGGGGCCGAGTGTGGCGGACAAGTCGGTTTGCGAAATATAGACGCTGCCATTCTGCGCGAGGAGCGGGAAGGCGAGCCAGACCTGCACGCCATTGATCTCGGCTTTGCGCGTGTCGGAGCGGGATTCAAGATTAAACACGACGCGGGCGGAGCCGCTGCTGAGTTCGAGGGTTTTATCGCGCGTCAGCCAGCGCACGGAAAAGTTTTTCGCTCGCGCCCAGTCGTTGAGGCGGACGTAATTGGCGGAGTTGCGGGCCGGGCGATCCGTTCGGCGCACGGCGGCGTGAGTGATGGGGAGCACCATCGTGAAGAGCGCGGCGGCGAAGACAATGGCCGAACAGGATTTTCTCACGATGCGCACTGTGCCACGGGCAAAAGTTAATTCAAGTGAAATGCCATTTCGCGATTGCACGATTGTTTTGCATTCCATAATTTTCGCAGTCATATTTGCGGAAGTTATTGCTTATGGATACTGCGGCTGAATTAAAACTGGACGGAAAAACCTATAAACTGCCGACGCTCGAAGGCTCGGAAAAGGAACGCGCCATTGATGTCGCGGCGCTCCGCAGCGAAACCGGCTACATCACGCTCGACGACGGCTACGGCAACACCGGCGCGTGCAAAAGCGCGATCACTTTCATTGATGGCGAAAAGGGAATTCTGCGGTATCGCGGCATTCCGATTGAAGAGCTGGCCGAAAAGTCCACGTTCATCGAAGTCGCGCATCTGCTCATCTGGGGCAAGCTTCCCAACCACGCGGAACTGACGAACTTTTCCGACGTGCTCACCGACAATGAATTGCTGCATGAAAACATGAAGCATCATTTCGAAGGCTTTCCCGCCACGGCGCATCCGATGGCGATTCTGTCGTCCATGATTAACGCCGCAGGCTGCTTTTATCCCGAACTGCTTTCGCCGGAGCCAAAGACACATTTCGATGTGGATGCAGCGCGTTTGATTTCGCAGGTGCGGACGATTGCGGCGTTCGCGTATCGCCAATCGCATGGGCTGCCAATCATTTATCCCAAGCCCGACCTGAAATATACGGCGAACTTTCTGCACATGATGTTTTCATTGCCGAATCGGGATTATGAATTGAAGCCCGAGATCGTGAAAGCGCTGGATTTAATTTTTCTGCTGCACGCTGATCACGAGCAGAACTGTTCAACCTCGACCGTCCGCATGGTGGCATCCAGCAAAGCCAATCTGTTCGCCAGCACTGCCGCCGGCGTCTGCGCGCTTTGGGGTCCGCTCCATGGCGGCGCAAACCAGGCCGTGCTCGAAATGCTCGATGAGATTCACAAATCCGGCGACGACGGCTCGAAGTTCATCACGGCTGCGAAAGACAAAACGAGCGGCAAGAAACTCATGGGCTTCGGCCATCGCGTTTATAAGAATTACGATCCGCGCGCCCAGATCATCAAGAAAGCGTGCGATAACGTGCTGGAGAAACTTCACGTCAGCGATCCGTTGCTGGACATTGCCAAGAAACTGGAAGAAGCCGCGCTCAAGGAATCATATTTCGTCGAGCGAAAGCTTTATCCCAATGTGGATTTTTACAGCGGCATCATCATGCGCGCACTGGGAATCCCGATGGAAATGTTCACCGTGATGTTCGCCATCGGGCGCATGCCCGGCTGGATTGCAAATTACAAAGAGGTCATGGACGAACCGACCCGCATTTATCGGCCACGCCAGATTTATGTCGGCCCGACGCTGAATCATTACAAAACAGTCAAAGAACGGAATTAATTTATGGGAGGGACGGCATGTTGCCGCCCCAAACTTTTTTAGGGACGGCGGCACGCCGTCCCTCCCTTTTGGAACTATGAACATTCACGAATATCAAGCCCGTCAGTTGCTCACTCAATATGGCGTCGCCACTCCGCCCGCCGAAGTCTGCGATACACCTGAAGCGGCGAAGGCCATTGCGGCAAAACTTCTGGCCGGTGGCGCGCAACGTCTGGTGATCAAAGTCCAGATCCATTCCGGCGGACGCGGCAAAGGCACTTTCAAAAACGGTTTCAAAGGCGGCGTCAAACTCTGCAAGACCGCGGATGAGATTTTCGAAATGGCCAAAGCGATGCTCGGCCAGGTACTTGTCACCAAACAGACCGGCGCGGAAGGACGATTCGTCAGCAAAGTCCTCGTCGGCGCGGCACCGGACATCAAGAAGGAACTTTATCTGGCGGTGTTGTTGGACCGAAATAATTCGCGTCCCATTATCATGGCCAGCACCGAAGGCGGCATGGACATTGAAGAAGTCGCCGAGAAAACGCCGGAGAAAATCATCAAGGAATATGTTGATCCCGCGGTGGGATTGATGCCGTTTCAGGCGCGCAACATCGCCGTGGCGCTCGGACTCAAAGGTGATTTGATCGGCCAGGCGGCAAAGCTGATTGTCGGCGCTTACAAAACGTCCTGGGAATGCGACGCGTCGCTGGTGGAAATTAATCCGCTCTGCATTTGCGCGGGAAGCGACGGCAAAGAAATCATGCTCGCGGTGGACGCGAAAATTTCCATTGATGACAATGCGCTCTATCGCCACAAAAATATTCAGGAAATGCGCGACCTCGCCGAAGAAGCGCCGCTGGAAATCGAAGCGAGCAAATTTTCACTGAACTACATCAAGCTCGACGGCAGCATCGCCTGTCTCGTGAACGGCGCGGGCCTTGCGATGGCGACGATGGACATCATCCAGCATTTCGGCGGCATGCCCGCGAATTTTCTCGATGTCGGCGGTGGCGCGAGCAAAGAACAAGTGACGGCGGCATTTAAAATAATTTTGCAGGACCCGCACGTGAAGGGAATTCTCGTGAATATTTTCGGCGGCATCATGGATTGCAACGTCATCGCCACCGGCATCGTCGCGGCGGTGAAGGAAACCGGCCTGAAACTTCCACTCGTCGTTCGGCTGGAAGGCAACAACGTCGCTGCCGGCAAAAAAACTTTGGCCGAGTCCGGCCTCACGCTCATCACTGGCGATTCGATGGCGGACGCAGCGCAGAAAGTTGTGAAGGCGGTTGGAAAATAGAAGTTATGGCCGGACCAAAATCAGACGAAGTT
>JBEEGR010000242.1:0-3302 GCA_041166985.1 Verrucomicrobiota bacterium
TGCGTCGAGGCGTGAATGGGAAAGTCCGGCGAAAGCTCGCGAATCAAACGCGCGATGCCAACGTCCTGGACGATGGCCGCATCGACGCCCGCCGAGATGATGGAGCGCAGATAATGTTCAGCGTCGGCAATTTCATTTTCGAAAACGAGTGTGTTAAACGTGACATAGCCGCGCACGCCGCGCCGGTGCAGGAATTCCATCAGCTTCGGCAAATCGGCTTCGGTAAAATTGTGGGCGCGCATTCGCGCGTTGAACTTTTCGAGACCGAAGTAAATGGCATCCGCGCCATTCTCGACGGCGGCCCTGGCGCATTCCCAATCACCGGCGGGCGCGAGCAACTCGGGAACTTTCCGGGTTTTGGATTCCGGGTTCCGGTTTACAGTAGTTTCAATGGATGTGGCGCTGCTCATTTCGCGAACGGAGAATTTATCACGAAAGCGTGGCGACATAAAGAACTTCGTGCCGCCCAATCTTTGCCTTAAACTCTGGCAATGCGCGTTTTAATCGTCGGCTGCGGATACGTCGGCCTGCCGCTCGGTGCGGAGTTGGTGCGGCAAGGGCATGACGTTTTTGGATTGCG
The DNA here is from genome assembly GCA_041166985.1 of Verrucomicrobiota bacterium. Lineage (GTDB taxonomy): Bacteria > Verrucomicrobiota > Verrucomicrobiia > Limisphaerales > DASXHY01 > DASXHY01. The sequence goes on from JBEEGR010000242.1 coordinate 581, forward strand.
CCGAAGCGCGGCAGCGAAAGGTGAATTGCAATCTGCGGGAATCAAACCGCTGCTGGCTGATATTACAAAAAGAGATGAATTCGCCAGGCTACCGCGCGACTTTGATTGGGTGGTGAATTGCGTGGCTTCGGGCGGCGGGACGGCCGAGGATTATCGCCGCGTTTATCTGCAAGGCACGCATAATCTCCTCGAATGGCTGGCTCCAAATCCTTCGAAGAAATTTGTTTATACCAGCAGCACGAGCGTTTACGGACAGAATGACGGTTCAGTTGTTGATGAAACCAGCCCGACTGAACCGCAGTCTGAAACCGCGAAGGTTTTGGTGGAGACGGAAAAGATTTTGATCGAAGTGGCGCGGAAAGAAGACTTTCCCGCAGTGATTCTGCGTGTGGCCGGCATTTATGGACCGGGACGCGGCCATGCGTTTAAACAATTTCTGCGGGGTGAAGCGCATCTGGACGGCACGGGAGATCGCATCTTAAACATGATTCACCGCGACGATGTGGTTGGCGCGATCATGGCCGCTTTAAAGCAGGGCGAGGCTGGAGAAATCTACAACGCGGTGGATGACGAGCCAGTCAGCCAGTTGGTTTTTTTTGAATGGCTCGGGAAGTCATTAAACAAACCACTTCCGCCTTCGGAATCGAACCCGCTTCGCAAACGCGGGACGACGCATAAAAAAATTTCCAATCGCAAATTAAAAAGCAGACTAAATTATACGTTTCGGTTTCCCACTTTTCGCGAAGGCTACAACACAAATATTCGGCAGGCCCACATCAGTGGCGAAATTGATTAATGCGATACCACGCGTAAGACGAACTTCACTTATCTTTTTCCCTAATAACCAGTTGCATCTCTCTGGACTATCCATATATTAGACGCAACCTCTGCGACGACTGGACATGGGACTCTTTTTTTACTCCATGCCGACTTCACAGATTTGGTGTTGGACTTGCGGTCATTGAAAGTTGCCAGGATTCTGCTATTCGGCACGCAATTTGCGAGCAAGGATAGAAACTTTGGGCTGGGCAGTTTCATGAAGTTGTCCTTAGAACATAAAATGTGGCTGGGCATCGGGCTGGGCTTTGCGTTTCTTCTGCTCGCAAGCGTGGCAGCCTATTGGAATTCTACTTATTCGCTGATCAGCTTCAAGTGGGTGGAGTATACCCAACGTGTTCTCGACGATTTAAATTCCACCCGTGCGGCCATTCTCGATGTGGAAACCGGCGCGCGAGGTTTTGTCATCACCGGAAACGGGGATTTCCTCCAACCCTTCAATCGTGGCCGCGAGCGCGTGGGAGCCTTAATTCAAACTCTGAAACGCGAAACATCCGATAATCCACACATTCCAGTCGTGATGATCACCTCCTCTCGGGAAGAGCAGGACCTGGTCAAAAGTTATGAACTCGGAGTCAATACTTACGTGGTCAAGCCGGTTGATTTTCAAAAATTCGTCGAGTCAGTGCGACAGTTGGGATTTTTTTGGGTGTTGGTCAACGAACCGCCGCCGGGCGGGGGGAGCCACAAACTATGAGCAAAGAAAAAGATCTTCACGAAAAATCTGTTCGGATTCTGCATTTGGAAGACAATCCGAGCGACACGGAAATCATTCGCGCTTTGCTCGACGGTGAACACATTGACTGCGTTCTGCATCGCGTCGAAACGCAGACGGCGTTTGAACAAGCTTTGACGGAAGATTGGAACATTATCATTTCGGATTTCTCCCTGCCCTCTTTTGACGGCCTGAAAGCGCTGGCGTTAACGCGGCGAATATGCCCCGCGACTCCGTTTATTCTGTTCTCGGGAACCATCGGCGAAGAGACCGCAGTGCAAAGTCTGAAGAGCGGAGCCATGGACTACATTTTAAAACAACGCCCGATGCGCCTGCTCGCCGCGGTGCGCCACGCTTTGAAAGAGACGGAGGAACGGGAGCATCGGCGGGAGATTGAGGACAAGCTGATGAAAAGCGAGGAGCGCAAGAAACAGCTCGAAGCGCAGTTTCTCCGTGTGCAACGGATGGAAAGCATTGGCTCGCTGGCCAGCGGTATTGCCCACGACCTGAACAACGCCCTCGTACCCGTTATGATGGGCATCGGTTTTTTGCAGTCTGAGCCTTTGAGCGACGAGGCGAAACATATCCTGACGACGATGAATGCCTGTGCGCGGCGCGGCGCCGACATGGTGAAGCAGGTACTTGCCTTTGCGCGTGGCACCGAAGGCACAATGACCTTGATCCGGATGGATACGCTCATCCGCGAGATGAGCAAAATCGTTCACGATCTTTTTCCGAAAACAGTCCGGTTGCGGGTGAAGACCGGGGAAAATCTTTGGCCCGTTTCCGGTTTCGCGACGCAACTCCACCAGGTATTGATGAACCTTTGCGTAAATGCCCGCGATGCCATGCCGGAAGGCGGCCAGCTTACTTTGGCAGCGGACAATGCTTTGCTCACGGAACGGCAGGCGCAGATCCATCCCGATGCCCGTCCCGGCCAGTATCTTTTGGTAACTGTCGCGGACACCGGCAGCGGGATCATGCCGGACGTGATGGAGAAAATTTTTCAACCATTCTTTACCACCAAAGAATCCGGCAAAGGAACCGGGCTGGGCCTTTCCACTTCACTCAACATTATCAGAAACCACGGAGGATTTATCATCGTGGGAAGCCAGCCCGGGAAGGGCGCGGAATTCAGCATTTATCTCCCCGCCGTCGTCGCGGACATGG
>JBEEGR010000243.1:0-5000 GCA_041166985.1 Verrucomicrobiota bacterium
CGCGCGCCCCAGGCATCAGCCGAATAGCCCGAGATTTTCAGAATCAACTCGCGCTCGCGTTGCGAAAGCGATTTGAGCTGCTGCCAATCCGTCAGATTCAATTCTGGAATGGCTGCGTGCGGTGGCATTGGCGTTGGGTCCACAATCCACGTATAAGGCGTCAGCTTGAGCATTCGTTGAAGAAAACTTTCGCCGAGCTCCTGTCGCCAGAAACCTTGGAGGTTTCGATTCCATAGCAGCGCGAACAACATCTTCTCTTCAAACATCGGTTTCGGCGGCGGCGTAACGCGGATTTTCTTTTCGGCAGCTAACTCAAAAATTTGTTTGGCATTCGGCACGTTCGCTGAATCGAACAATTCAAAGAAGCGGTAAACAGCGGAGCCTTCGGGGAAGTCGTTGAATCGTGAATCGTGAATCGTGAATCGTGGGCCAAGTTGCTTGGCGAGCCATTCCATTTCCGGGCGATAGGTCGCGGCTTCTTCGGAGATGACGATGTGAACCTGTTTCACATCGCCGAAGATACTTTCAAAGCCGCGAATCATTCCGTCAGCGCCGCCCAACAAATTATTTCGGAGGGACGAGCTCTGCGAGTCCCCATCTTGATTTGGGCGTCGTAGAACTCCGCCCTCCGAGATTTGTGAATACGTTTGATTCAACCAGGCCGTCAGTCCGATGCCGCCGGGCACCGAATCCAGTTCCGTTATGCTGATTCCGTTCTCGGTCATCAGCAAATCCGGACGAATCACGCGCGGCACTTCGCTTTTGAAAGCGGACGAACGTTGCAGTGCGATCAACTCAGCCGGCTTGCCCTGGTCGAGCCAGCGCGCGATCCATTCCGGTTGTTTGCCCTCAACGCTTTTTCGATAGAGCAGATTGACCGCGCGATAAAACTGGAGCAACACGCGGCCAAGTGAATCGAGTTCTTTCGCGAGTTGCGGCCCGAGCGGAAACGGAGCAGGGGAGATGCGCCATGCGTGACCGGCGAAGAGACCTTCTTTAGGCAGTTGGTTGCGAATGAACAACGCGCGTTCCGCGGCACTGTCTATTGTCGGAGTGTTCATTTTAGTGGCAACACGGGAAGAAAACCCGCCTCCTGAAAATGTTTATCAGTAGTCAGCGCTTCCGTGAGTTTGAATTCGTTCATCACAACGAAGCTGGTGCAGTCAGCAAATGAATAACCATGATCGTTGTGCCTCAAAAAGTATTCGCGCGTTTTCTCGAAACGATTCTGGCTCATCCACTCAATTCTCAGAGCTGAACTGGAAGTAATAAGTTGAAAAAATGGAATCACGAGATCAGCTCGACGACGAGCTTTAAGCAGGGTTGCAGTTTCACTCAAGACATAGTCTGTCGTTATAGAAATATGGTTTGCCGATCGTGCTTTTTGCAGCCAGTTGGCAGCCAGGAGGTGCGCTGGGTCTGGTTTGGCGAGCAGCGCAAAAAATCCGCTCGTATCCACAAACGTATTAATCGAGGCCATAAACGATGGCGTCAATTTCACCGTTGGTCAGCGGTTTGAGATCTTCCACCGCTAACTCGTGCAACCGATAGAAAGGATCGTTAGGAGAGGGATATGTGTTTTTTTGTGCGGTCTCTTTTGCATGCAATTCAGCCAGTTGCTTCTCCAGAAAGGTGAGGTCTTCCGGCGAAGCTTCGGAAATCATTTTGATTATTTCAGCCCGGCTCATGGCTAAATCCTACTTCAAAAAACTCTCTTCGCAACCGTGTTGTCAGGTGCGAATCTGCCCGTTCCCAATTCCAATCCACTTGTAAGTGGTCAGTTCATCCAAACCCATCGGGCCGCGCGCGCCGATCTTGTCGGTGCTGATGCCGATTTCCGCGCCCATGCCGTATTCACCGCCGTCGGTGAAACGTGTGGAAGCATTCCAATAAACCGTCGCGGAATCCACTTCGGCTAGAAACTGTTTTGCCCGCGCCTCGTTCTTCGTCACGATGCTGTCGGAATGCGCGGAGCCGTAATGATTAATGTGATCAATCGCGGCGCGCACGTCGTCAACGACGCGGACGTTGAGGATGTAGTCATTGTATTCAGTGGACCAATCCTGCTCAGTGACCGCTTTCAGCCGCAGTTGAGGGTTGAGAGTTGAGAGTTGAGAGAAAGCCACTTCGTCGGCGCGCAACTCAACGTTCTTTTCTGCGAGCATCTGCGCAATCTGCGGGAGAAACTTTTCAGCCACGGCTTTATCCACGAGCAATGTTTCCATCGCGTTGCAGACAGCGGGACGCTGGATCTTCGCGTTCATCGCGATTTCCTCGGCCATCTTTAAATCCGCTTCCGCATCCACGTAAACGTGGCAAACGCCTTTGTAATGTTTGATGACGGGAACTTTTGAACACTCAGTCACGGCGCGAATGAGTCCTTCGCCACCTCGAGGCATGCAGAGATCGATATATTGTGTGAGCGAAAGTAAAATCGGAATCGCTTCACGGTCGGTCGTGGGCACGACCTGAATCGCGTGTTCGGGAAATTGCGCGAGTGTTTTCTTTCCCGCATCAATCATCGTTTGGGCGATGATTTGATTTGAATTCAACGCTTCTTTGCCACCGCGAAGAATCGTCGAGTTGCCGGATTTAAAACAAAGACTCGCCGCGTCAGCAGTCACATTGGGCCGCGATTCGTAGATGATGACCACAACGCCGATGGGCGTGGAAATTTTTTGCAGCTTGAGTCCATTCGGACGAACGCGTTCATCCAGCATTCTTCCCACCGGATCGTTCAACGCCGCGACTTCGCGCAGACCTTTTGCCATTCCGGCGATGCGTTTGTCGTCGAGCTTGAGCCGGTCGAGCATGGCGGACGTAAGCCCCATCTTTGCGCCCGCTTCCATGTCGAGCGCGTTGGCTTCTTTGATCGCCGCCGAATTTTTCTCCAGCGCTTCAGCCATCGCGAGCAGGCAGGCGTTCTTTTCCGCCGTCGTCAGCTTGGCAAGTTGGCGCGACGCGGCTTTGGCCTGTTTGGCCAATTGCGTCATTTGATCCGTCAAATTCATAGGTAAAGCCTAAAGCAACGGTGGCAAAGTAAACGAGCAATTTTCTTTGTCAAAAATGCCACGTTACCGCGGCGTGGATGCGATAATCCGGCACCGCCTGCAGCGCTGTATTATCAATGCTCACCGGCAAGTCCACACCGAGTTCCGCGCTGAGTTGCTCTTGCCACGTCGCGCTGAGTTCCGGTCCGACATAAACCGAAGTGACGCCGGTATCTTTAGCGGTTTCTCCCTGGAAGCTGTCGCGGCCTTTGGTTTCGCCGGAAATATTTGCCTGGAGCGCGAGCGTGAAGTTCTCCCGCAAAATCAACAACACTCCCGGTCCGCCGCTCCAGGTGAAATCGTCAGCAAATTGATAACCGAAATCTCCTTCGCTGCGAATCGTGTATTGCGCCGTCACGCCGATAAACGTGCGCTGATGACGCGCGTAAAAGCTGGCGCCCACAATTCCGTCAAACGAGCCGCTGCCCAGCGTCAGGTCATGTCCATGAATTCCGCTTTCAGGCGCGCCCGGCACTTCCACTTCTGCAAACTCTTCCTTGAGGCGATCCGTGCTGCCGGTCGGGAATTTCACGCCGCCGAACAAGTTCCCCAGGATTGTGCTGTCCTCGGTCAGATGGCGATAAACGAGATATTTTCCGATCAGCGAAACATCACCCAGCCCCGATTCCGTGCCGCGATCTATCGCGAAACCTTCCGGCCGCTTGAAAGAGCGATAGATGACCGGCACGTTGAATTGCACGCCGAAACGTTTGGAAAAATTATAACCGGCAAACAGTTGTGAGATGGAACTATCCAGAAATTGTCCCGTGGGATTTGCCACCCGCTGACCTTCATCCTGCAAGGTGCCAAAGTGCGTGAACTGTTCGGCCACACCGGCGGAAAAACCTTTTCCGGTTTTTGCCTCAAGCGTCGAATAGACCGCGCAAAAATCACAAGCCACCAGCGGCTGCGCACAAGCAACAGCCGCCACTGCAAATTTCAAAATCTTCATTTAAACTCCAGAGTTAAGAGAACGCCATACGGGCGATTCTCAGGTTAATTTTTTTGGAAAGGGACACCACATTGGCGCTCCCGTATGAAATTTGGGACGGCGCCACGCCATCCCTCCCGATTATTAACCGAGGAGTTCTCGTGGAGGTGGAACCGGCGGGGCGGAAGTCAGCAAAGAGAGAATGTTATTTACCGAGGCTGTTTCCCAAAAAATAGTTGGCGCGGTGAAAATAAAAACTGCCGGCGCATAGGAGAATTCCAGTTTCTTCAATTCCACCTGGAGATCGGATTTCTTTTCAGTTTGTTTGCCCTGGGAAATTCGTTTGCAGAATTTACACGGATGCCGGCCATCAAACGTGCGCTCCATTGCCTGGCAAAAGGAAGTGGTTTGCAGGTTGTTCGCCAGCATGGTCGTCCACGCCACCGATTGCAGCACGAACCAATGCGTGCCGGTCGCCGAGAGCAGGGCGATGATCAGCAGCGTATGGCCAAGTTTGCGGAACACGAAATGAACTTCGTAAATTGGCCGGTGTGTGTCAAGAAATCCAAACCAACGTGCCGCTCGGCAACGTGTCGAAAAGCGGAATCAAATCCGCGTCCGCCAGATGAATGCAGCCGCACGATGACGGTTTGCCGAGGGTTGTCTGGTCAGCGAGGCCATGAATGTAAATATAGCGCGCGTGCGAATCTACATTGCCGCCGTGATTGAAACCGGGTTCCAGCCCTTCGAGCCACAGAATGCGCGTGGTGATTTTGGCCTCGGCAAATTCAGGTTGCGACGTGTGGCCAATGGCTTTGCGCGATTTGAAAACGGTTCCGGCTGGTTCGCCCGCGCCGATTTTTTCCGCAATGCGATGCAGGCCAAGTGGTGTGCAGTTCGAGCCTTCTGTCTGACCGATGCCAAAGCGGGAGGTGGAGCAGGGGAGTTGTTTTACGAACTTGTAGCGGCGGTCTGTGACCGTCGTCGGTGACGCTTCATTCGAGCGACGGTCACAGACC
>JBEEGR010000244.1:0-8594 GCA_041166985.1 Verrucomicrobiota bacterium
AGAGGTTCATCGCCCAGACACTTGAAAGCGTTTTGGCCCAAACGTACCCTCATTTTGAAGTCATCATCACGGACGACCATTCTATGGATGGGACTGTTGCCACGATAAAACACTTCAGCGATCCACGCATCAAGCTGATCCAAAATGCGAGCAATCTCGGAATGATTGGCAATTTCAACTACGTTTTGTCGCAGGCGGCCGGCAAATACGTGAAGCTGCTTTGCGGAGACGATGTCATTTATCCCGATTGTCTTCGGCGTCAATTGGAGGCACTGGAAGACCCGTTAAATTCACAAGTAGTATTGGCGGTTTGCGCATCCGATGTCATCAATGCACGCAGCGAAGTTGTCCTGCGGCGGCGGTCTCGCTTCGGCACAGGGCGCATCGCAGGCACCCGGCTGATTCGAAATTGTGTGCGTTGGGGCACGAATTTTATCGGCGAACCAGGCGCCGGTTTGTTCCGCAAGAGTGTCGCCGATGGGCCTTCCCCCTTTGATTCCAGCAACCCTTACCTGATTGACATGGATCTGTGGGTCCAATTGCTCAAACGCGGCGATGCGTTCATAGACAAGACGCCACTGGCCGGCTTTCGCATCTCAACCACGTCGGTCAGCAAAAAGCTCGGCTTTAAACAAGCGTCCTATTTCCGCCGTTTCGCGCGAAAAATACATACGAGTCGCAATTACGGCGTTACCTGGCTCGACGTCCTTGCCGGATATTTTCTTTCATTTCAGTGGTGTCTTTTGAGAAATTGGTTCATCAATTCTCAGGCGCGAAAAAAATAGAACCTAAAAATACAGTCATGCTCGTCTCAGTCATCATCCCTTGTTTTAACGAAGAGAAGGTGCTGCAAAGCACTTATTCGGAAATTTCCGGCGTCATGCGCAGTTGCAAGCAGTTGGACTACGAATTGATCTTCATCAATGACGGAAGCAAGGACAATACCTATGCCATCCTGAAAGATTTGGCGGCAAAGGACAACTGCGTCAGAGTCATTGCCTTTTCGCGAAACTTCGGGCATCAGCCGGCCGTCAGCGCCGGGATCAAATATTGCCAAGGCGATCTCGCTGTCATCATCGACGCCGACTTGCAGGATCCACCGCAGGTGATTCCTGAAATGATCAAGGCGCTGCAGGACGCGAACGCAAATTGTGTTTATGGCGTGCGCAAAAAAAGAGAGGGGGAGACGGTCTTCAAGCTGATCACCGCGAAGCTTTTCTATCTTTTCCTCAACAGCCTTTCGGAAGTCCCTTTGCCCATCAACACCGGCGACTTTCGTTTGATTGATCGGAAAATCATAAATTCCTTTAACGCCCTCGGCGAAAATAATAAATACATCCGCGGGCTGATGAGTTGGGTCGGGTTCAAACAGATTCCATTTTATTACGAGCGCCAGCCGCGTTTTGCAGGAGAGACGAAATACACGCTTAAGAGCATGATTCGTTTTGCCTCGATCGCAATTTTCTACTTCTCGAAAAAGCCCCTCAAGCTGGCGACCATGTTTGGGTTCGGATCGGTGGGGCTTGGTTTTCTGGGGGCAATTTTTATTGTCGCAAGTAAATTCCTGAACAACCCCCACTTAAGCATTGGCTGGCCTTCGGTGATGGTGACCGTCATTTTCTTCGGCGGCGTTCAGCTTCTGACCATTGGAATTCTCGGCCAATACATCGGCAGTCTTTTCGATGAGATCAAAAAGCGACCGGAGTTCATCGTCAATGAGCTTACCAATTTAAACGAACCGCCCCGCGTAACCGAACTCCTGGTTGAGGCCGACCGGTCATGAATCGTTCCCGTTTGTTGATCGGGTTATTGTTGGGGGTTCTGGCAATTCTGTTTGGCTACTCCGTTCACCTGGCCCTGACACGAATCTACCAAGTGGACGAGTGCCAGAATTTTTACATGGCGAAGGTGTTTACGCGGGGGGAATCCAAGGAATTCTTCACCAATTCCTCTCTCTTTCTGTTTGGCCCGTTGTCGTGGCTGGCGCGGTCGCAACTTCGTTCGGCGGAAATGTTCGCCGCCGCGCGCCTCATTTTCCTCGGCGTTTTTTGGTTGAACCTGGTGTTGTTGGCGGCAATTGCCTCCGGGCGTCTCCTGTCTGTTCGCGGCTTGGTTGCGCTCGTGTGCGCGGCCACCCTTGCTCCATTGTGGGACTATGGTTTTGAAATCAGGCATGACAATCTGGTGGTCACGGGCGTGCTTCTCATCTGGTGGCTTGCCCGGGTTAAACCGCTGGGAATTGCTGCTTACTTTTTTGCGGGAGTTATCACCGTGACGTTACTGTTTGTGGCAGTCAAGGCGGTGGTCTATGTCATTCCGCTTTCCTTTGCGATTCTGGCATTCCCACCAAAGGGTCACAATAAACGCCGTTGGCAATTGATTCTGGCGTGGATTGGCGGCGCGGCTTTAACTGCCGTTCTGGTTCGCGTTAGTTACGGATTTGGCGGTGCGTGGGACAATTACCTGTCTGTGTTTAGAGGCGTCTCAAATTACTCTGCCGGCAACGGCAGCGGCAGATTCGCGCCGTGGAACACCTTGGCCAGATTGTTAAGTCAGACACCCCTTCTTCTCGCACTCATCACTGCGGCTATCGCCACGGTCATTGGCGAGGTCTTGCAGCGGGGAAAACTCGCTCTGACGTGGGAAGGTCTCTTGCCGGAAACTCTGTTGCTGCTCGGCGCTTTGGGAGCGTTAATAATTAACCCCACTCCCTTTCCTTACAACCTGGTGCATTTGGTTCCTTACGCATTCATATTGGCATTCCGCTATACTGTCGAGACAGCGAGAGAAGTTGGAATTCGCAAGAATGTGTGGCCCCACATCGCCGCCGTTTTAATATTTGTTCATCTCGTCCCGTTCGCGGTCGCCACCTTGAGACACCTCGATCGCTCCAATTCACGGCAAAAAGAGTTGATGCGTCTTGCGGAAAATTTGACGGACCCCGTAAAAGACGAGGTCTATGACGCCATTGGGATGGTTCTCACGCGACGCACCGTTCACTTCCATTGGTATCTCCATAGCCTGGCATCGGCACTGATTACCAAGCCAGGATTCCGCGTTCGCGATATGCTGGCGACGCGGCCCGCGCCCGTCTTTATTCCGAGTTATCGCACCGACTGGTTGCCCGAAGCAGATCATGATTTCATTCGGGAGCGATATGTTTCACTTGCGGACGATTTCAAGGTGCTGGGAAGTGTTCTGCCTCGCGGAGGAGGCGCATTTGAAACCTTCCATCCCGGTCGATATTGTGTGGTTCCGGCAGACCTTTTGCCTGAACAACAAACGGGCACCAATACAATAAGCAACTCAGGGGATGTCATCATCGGCACCTTGGACGGTTTACCCTTGGCCAACAAACCTGTTCAGTTGACTGTTGGAATGCATCGCTTGGAAACTCAAGGCAATCGTATACCGGCAATTGTTTGGGTCGGCCCCATCCTTGATACAGTGCCACATCTGACTCCCAGCAGTCATCGCGTTCTTTTTGTGAACTGGTACTGATTTATCCCGACATCCACATGACGGCTCCGGCTTGAAAGTTGCATTTTAAAGATGAGAGTGTGCTAAATTTATTTGATTGAGAAATTTTATAAAAAGCGGGTGTATCATTCTGGTGGGGATTGCGGCCATTTCGCTGAAGGCTGCTGATCTCGACACCGTCGGCGTGACTCTTTTACGCCAGGTAGATCCTGCGCTTCAGGGAACCGGTGTTCCCGTAGCTCAAGTCGAGGCCCCTCTTTATTTTAACCCGACGCCGCCTTTTGAGACTGACCCCGCGGCCGTTGCCCAACCGACCAGTCTGTTCACTTGGATTTCCAGTTTCGGCTCCGCGACCACTTATCCGAACATCGTAGGCGTGGATTCAAGCCATGCCGATGAAGTGGCGAGAAGGTTTTATGGAACAGCCTATGGTATCGCGACCAATGTGAGCCATGTCGATAGCTATGAAGCGGAATTCTTTTATACCAACATTGCTGCCGGGCCGGGCGCGCCATTCATTTCGGACAAGATCGTGAATCAAAGTTTTGTTTTCAGCGGACTGACCACCTCGGAACAAAGCTCTGTGGAACAGGATTTTGATGATTACGCGGCAACTCGTGGCGTGCTTTTTGTTTCCGGGGCCGGTAACGGCGGCGCCGTCCTTGCGCCCGCAAGTTCCTATAACGGCATTGGCGTCGGTGTTTATGATGGCGGATCAAGCGTCGGCCCTACTGCCGACGGACGCAGCAAACCCGACCTGACCGCGCCCGGCGGCCTGACCAGTTTTTCAACACCCTATGTCTCCGGCTCGGCGGCGGTCTTATTGCAAGCCGCTAATCGCGGTGATGGCGGCGCGAATACCAATTCAGCACATGACATCCGCACGTTGAAAGCGCTCCTGTTGAATGGCGCGGCCAAACTAAATGGGTGGACAAATGGAACAACAACTCCGCTCGACGCCCGGTACGGCGCGGGAATTGTCAACGTTTTCAATTCCTGGAAACAACTTCAAGGGGGTCAACATCCCTTTATTGAAACCACTGCGAATAGCTTGGGCAACCCACACCCACCCGGCGGCAACACGAATAACGAACCCGCACTTAGTGGATGGGATTTTAATGCGCTTACCAACGGGCACACGGGAATGACCTACAACACGGAACAGGTGAACCACTATTATTTCAATTTACCCGGAAACATCAACTATACCCTGACCACGACGCTCGCTTGGGACCGTCACGCTGGCTCGAATTCTTTGAACGACTTGAATTTATTTCTCTACAACGCGAACAGCAATCTCGTCGTCTGCAGCACCAGTATGGTTGATAACGTCGAACATCTTTTTTTAAAAAATCTGCCGCCCGGCCGATACGACCTTCAAGTCCAGAAAAACCCCGGCATTCGCGTCTCGGCGGACGAAACCTACGCGCTCGCCTTTGAATTTTTTTGCCTCAATTTAAAAATCAACCTCACGAACTCCGATGCCGTTATCTCCTGGCCCATTTATCCCACCGGCTTCCGTCTTGAAGCGGCGACCACGCTGACTCCGCCCGTTTCCTGGAGCACGGTCAGCGCGCCGGTGGTCGTGGATACAAACACCAGCCAAAACCTCGTGACCGTTCCACTTTCCGAAACCAATCAGTTTTTCCGCCTGCAACGCCCCTGATTCTGAACCTTTCATTCAGGCCACGGTCTATTATCATCAAGTGATGCAATTATTTTTTCAGCGCTGGTCACGTCTCGCCCTTCTCGGGCTGTCACTGTCGTTTTCATTTTCAACGTGCGCTGCAGAAATACTTAACTGGAACACCAACCAGAATCGTGTCAGCGCACAGCTTCAGTCGGTCCAACTCCTTCCTTTGCTCGAAGGCATCGCCAAATCCACCGGCTGGCAGGTTTATCTTGAATCCAACACCACGCTGAACGTGTCCACGAAATTTCAGAATCTCCCGCCCGGCGACGCCTTGCGAATGCTGCTCGGAAATTTAAATTTCGCACTCGTGCCGGAAAATAATTCCCGGTCGCGCCTCTACGTTTTTCGCACCAGCCAGGCCAACGCCACTCAACTGATTCGTCCCGCTGAGTTAAGTTCCGCCGCCAGTCGTTCCCATAAACTCGCCAACGAACTCATCATCACTCTTAAACCCGGCGTGAAAATTGACGGCATCGCCTGTCTCGGCACTGCAAAGATTACGGGACGCGTCGAAGCTCTGAACACTTATCGCCTCGCCTTCAAAGACGAAGCCGCCGCTCAGAGCGCGCGCGAATGTTTTCAAAAAAATCCCGACGTTGCTTCCATTGATTCCAATTTTTCCATCGATCCCCCACCCTCGCAAAAACTCGTCGCGAATCCCGCCGCTGATCTGGAGTTAAAACCAAAAGCCAACGACGGCGATTGCCAGGTCATCATCGGCCTCATTGACACCGCCGTCGCGTCACTCGGGAAAAACATGGATGCGTTCATGATGCCTGCTTTGTCAGTCGGTGGCGACGCCGCGCCGAGCAAAGATTTGACTCACGGCACCGCCATGGCTGAAACAATTCTTCAAGGCGTGCAGGCGAACAGCGCGGGAAATAATTCTTCGGTGAAAATTCTGCCCGTGGATGTTTACGGCGCTAACGCCAGCACGAGCACCTTTGAAGTCGCGCAAGGAATTTACAAAGCCGTCAATGCCGGTGCCAACGTCATCAACCTCAGTCTCGGCAGCGATGGCGATAGCGCGTTTCTCCACACACTCATTCAAAACGCGAGCAAACAAGGCGTCGTCTTTTTCGGCGCGGCCGGAAATCAGCCCGTAACCACGCCCGTTTATCCCGCCGCCTATTCCGAAGTGAACGCCGTCACCGCCGGTTCGCGTCCCGGCCAAATCGCCGATTACGCAAACCGCGGAAGTTTCGTTGACCTGATGACGCCCGGCACCAGCGTCGTTCCCTACCAGGGCCAATCCTACGCCGTCAGCGGCACGTCCACCGCAACTGCTTTTGCTTCCGGCATCGCCGCCGCTCTCGCCGATGCGGCCAGCGCCTGTCCCGATACCGTTCTCCCGACTCTCCGCGCCAAGTTTGGTGTAAATCTAAGCAATACGCGCTAACGTTTGCAGCTTGCTTGAAATTTCATCCGAACTAATCTGACATCATGGCTTGGTTCACTGACCGGCATTTCTTCCTGTTGGCCGTAATCGTTTACGGAATCAGCATGGTGTATTCGGTTTTCCTGTGGCGGAATAATTTTCGCCAGGATAACCACGTGAATTATTTCCTGCTTCTCCTCGGTGCAGCGCTGCATACCGTCTCCATGTTTCTTCGCGGTTTCGACCTGAAACATTGCCCGGTCAATAATCTTTATGAAGCCACCATCTTCATTGCCTGGACCATTGTCGTCACCTATCTCGTCGTGGGCATCTGGTCGCGCATGCGTTTTCTCGGTGCCTTCGCTTCACCGATATTATTTGGCATCGGCATTTTCGCATTGATGCCCAGCCTCGACCCGCCGCACGGACTTAAACCGGAATTCTCCGGCGGCGATGCCAGCCTGCACGCTGCTTTGATCTTGCTGGCCTACGGCGCATTCGGTCTGGCCGCAATTGCTGGAATCATGTTTCTGACGCACGAACATAATTTGAAATTCCACAAACTCCGCGCTGTCCTTTCGCTCTTTCCACCGATTCAACGACTTGAAGTCGTCACTTATCGCCTCGTCCTGGCCGGCTTCATTTTGCTCACTGCCGGTTTAACGGCAGGCGCGCGCTTGGAGCGTCCACCTGGAGTCAGTTTTTTCGATGATTCAAAAGTCCTTTGGTCGGCATTTCTCTGGATAATTTATCTGGGACTGCTCATTGCCCGCTGGCGTTTTTCGCAATCGGGACGGCGTTTTGCAATTGGCATCATCAGCACATTTGCCTTTCTTGTGCTGACCTTCTGGGGCACGAATCTTCTCTCCACCATTCATCATCCATGATTGTCGTCCTCGGTCTTAGCCATCATTCATCACCCGTTGAACTACGGGAACGATTCGCTTTTGCCGAAGCGCGCGTTCCCGCGGTGCTGCAACTGCTCCGTGAACAACGCATCGCTGACGAAGCCGTAATTCTTTCGACCTGCAATCGCGTAGAAATTTACGCCGCCACGTCGCTTGACCCTTCCGCCGCTTTTGTCGAACTGAAAAATTTCCTCGTCACCTGCCACGATTACCGCGACCCACTGACCGATGAGATTTACACTTTAAGCGAACCGCACAGTGTGCATCACCTTTTCAAAGTCGCCGCTGGACTTGATTCCATGGTGCTGGGCGAAACCGAAATTCTTGGCCAATTAAAACAAGCCTACGATCTCGCGTTAAAACATCAGCACACCGGCGCTCGTCTGAACAAAGCCTTTCAACGCGCGTTCAACGTTGCCAAGCACATCCGCACCGAAACCAGCATTCAGCGCGGCAGCGTCTCCGTCGGCTCCGTCGCGGTGGAACTTGCGGAAAAGATTTTCTCTTCGCTAAACGATCGTCACGTCATGGTCATCGGCGCTGGCGATACCAGCGAAAAAACCGCCCGCGCCCTGCTCTCTCGCGGCGCGAAAAGCATTATCGTTGCGAACCGTTCGCACGAACGCGCCGTCGCGCTCGCCACCGAACTCGGCGGACGCGCTGTTCAATTCGACGATTGGTCGAAAGAATTTGCGCAGATTGACATCGTCATCAGCAGCACTTCCGCGCCGCACCACATTTTGGATCGCGCAAAACTTGAACCGCTGATGAAGCTTCGCAAGAACCGTCCCCTGCTCCTGATCGACATCGCCGTGCCGCGCGACATTGATCCTCAAGTCAACCTGATGCCGAACGTTTACCTTTACAACATTGACGACCTGCAAGCCATCGCGAACGACTACCTTCAGCAGCGAAAGGAAGAAGTCGCGCGTTGTGAGGCGATTATTCAGGAGAAGGCGAGAGGGCTGCTGAGTGCGATTACCAATTTCCCTCTGTCGCGTGTTCCGTATTCCGTGTTCCGTGATTCTCAATCGAAAGGTTCGGTATGAATTACGCAGACTGGCTGAAAACGATTCCGGCTGAAATTTCCGAAGATCCCCTTTGGAATCAGGAAGCGTATCGCCTGGCATTGTTC
>JBEEGR010000245.1:0-3698 GCA_041166985.1 Verrucomicrobiota bacterium
TTTGCCGATACCGATTGGAAATCATCCCACGGCCGCGGCGACGTAAAATATCATCTCGGTCACAGTTCTGAATGGACCACCGCGTCCGGCAAAAAAATCCAGCTCGCGCTTTGTTTTAATCCGAGCCATCTCGAAATTGTGAATCCCGTTGCGCTTGGCCGCACGCGCGCGCGCCAGGATTGCGGTGATAATTCCGACCGCACGCACGGCATGACGATTCTCATTCACGGCGACGCCGCATTCGCTGGCGAAGGCATCATTCAGGAAACGCTCAACCTCAGCGAGCTTCGCGGCTACACCGTCGGCGGCACGCTGCACGTCGTCGTGAACAATCAGCTTGGGTTCACAACCGGTCCCGATGAAGCGCGCTCGACCCGTTACGCCACCGACATCGCAAAGATGCTGGCAATTCCGATTTTCCACGTGAACGGCGAAGACCCCGAAGCCGTCGCGCAAGTCGTCCGCCTCGCCATGGATTTTCGCCGCGAGTTTAAGCGCGACGTCGTGATTGATATGTATGGCTATCGTCGTCTCGGCCATAACGAGAGTGACGAACCCTCTTTCACCCAGCCCGTGCTGTATCAGGCCATTGCGAAACGAAAATCCGTCCGCGAAGGTTATCTCGAACATCTGCTGACGCTGAACGAAATCACCCGTGAAGAGGCTGACGCCATCGCCGCCCATCGCCGCGAGCTTCTGGAAAAAGAATTGTCTCAATCGCAAAGCGAACAGTCTCCAGCTTCAACGAACGGCCATCATTCAAAACTTCGCGGTGGGCCGGAGCCGGTGAATGAAGAAATTAAAACCGCCGTCCCGAAAGAAAAACTTTCTACTTATCTCGAAACGACCACCCGGGTTCCAGAAGATTTTCATCCGCATCCGAAAATTAAAAAGCTTCTGCAAACCCGTCACGAAATGGCAGAAGGCAAAGAACCGCTCGATTGGTCCGCCGCCGAAGCGCTCGCGTTTGGAAGTCTGGCCGCGCAAGGCATTCGCGTTCGACTCAGCGGTCAGGACAGCGAACGCGGCACATTCAGTCATCGCCATGCGGTGTTGCACGATTATCAGGACGGACGAAAGTTTACGCCGCTGCATCATCTTTCCGACGAGCAGGCCTCCATTGAAATCTGCAACAGTCCACTCAGCGAAACCGGCGTGCTCGGTTTTGAATACGGTTACAGCCTCGATTGCCCGTGCGCGCTGGTGTTGTGGGAAGCGCAGTTCGGCGATTTCTGGAATGTCGCGCAGCCGATCGTGGATCAATTCATCGCCAGCGCCGAAGACAAGTGGCAACAACTCAGCGGCCTTACGTTGCTGCTGCCGCACGGCTTCGAAGGTCAGGGGCCGGAACATTCCAGCGCGCGGCTCGAACGCTTTCTCTGGCTCGCTGCCGAAGATAATATTCAAGTCGTTTACCCGACCACACCCGCGCAGTTTTTTCATTGTCTCCGACGCCAGGCCTTGCGCACATGGCGAAAACCTCTTGTCGTCATGACGCCGAAAAGTTTGTTGCGTCACCCAAAAGTCGTTTCCTCGCTCGACGATTGTGCCCACGGATTTTTCCAGAGAATCCTCCCGGACGAATGGGAGCGCGACTCTGTGAGTCGCAGCACTCCTGACAAGCCAGACGCGGCTGCGGGTCACAGACCCGCGCTCCGGGAAATATCGCGCATCCTGCTTTGCTCGGGAAAAATTTACTACGAACTCGCCGAGCAACGCGAAGAGGCCAAGCGCGACGACGTCGCGATCCTGCGCCTCGAACAACTGTATCCGTTGCGCCACGATTTGCTCGAACACGCGCTGCAACCGTATCGCGACGGCACACCGGTTTTTTGGGTTCAGGAGGAACCGGCCAACATGGGTGCTTGGAATTTTTTGAAAATTCAGTTTGGCGAAAAACTTTTCAATCGTTTCCCGCTACAGGGCATCGCGCGCCCCGTCTCCGCCACGCCCGCCACCGGTTCGCACAAACGCCACAAACAGGAGCAGGCCGAAATCATCAAGCGGGCATTTGAAAAATGAAATTCCTGAATCAAATATCGGAGGGACGAGTTTCACGAGTCGCTGACTTGGATAAAATTTTAGGGACTCGCAGCGCTCGTCCCTCCGAAACATATTTTTTATGCCTATCGAATTAAAAGTTCCTGAAATCGGCGAGTCCATCACCGAAGTCGAAATCGGTGATTGGCTCAAGAAACCCGGCGACAGCGTCAAGAAAGACGAATCGCTCGTCATGTTGGAGAGCGACAAGGCGACGGTTGAATTTCCATCGCCGGAGTCGGGAACGCTGGGACAGATTTTGAAGAAGCAAGGCGAGATGGCAAAGATAGGAGAGGTCATCGCTCATTTGGAAACCGGTGAAACTGCCTCGGCAAAGAAACCGGAAGAAACCAAAGCGCCGGAAACGAAACCTTCCCCCGCTCCGCCGAAACAGGAAAGCAAACCCCAGCCGGACGAATCCCAGTCTGATAAAATTGAAACGACGACGCAGCCGCGTTTCACGGAAGTAAAATCAGACCAGGATCGCCCGCGCAGTGAACGTTTGCGCGAAACGACGGCTGCGGAACACCGGGCACCCGCTCGGCCCGAACCGCAAAAAGCTCCATCGAAACAGGCTGAGCCGGTGCTCGGCGCTCCCAAACCCGACTCAACCATCGAGCGTCAAACTGAAGTCGTGCCGATGAACAAATTGCGCCGCACTGTGGCCGAGCGCCTCGTCGAAGCGCAACACAACGCGGCACTGCTGACCACGTTCAACGAGATTGACATGTCGAGCGTCATGGCGTTGCGGAAGGAACATGGCGAAGCATTTCTGAAAAAATACAACGTGAAACTCGGCTTCCTGTCGTTCTTCGTGAAGGCGGCGATTGACGCGCTCAAACAATTTCCCGCCATCAACGCGGAGATTCGCGGGACGGACATTGTTTATCACAATTACTTCGACATTGGCGTCGCGATTGGCGGCGGTAAAGGTCTTGTCGTTCCCGTGCTGCGCAATGCGGAGCGGATGAGCTTCGCGGAAATTGAAATGGCCATTGGCGATTTCGGCCAGCGCGCGAAGGACAACAAGCTCAAGCCCGATGAACTTCAAGGCGGCACGTTCACCATCAGCAACGGCGGCGTTTACGGTTCGCTGCTCTCCACGCCGATTGTGAACCCACCGCAAAGCGGCGTACTCGGTCTGCACGGGATTCAGGAACGCCCCGTCGCGCGTGACGGCCAGGTCGTTATCCGTCCGATGATGTATGTCGCGCTCACGTATGATCACCGGCTTGTGGATGGCCGCGAAGCCGTGACATTTTTGAAGCGCGTCAAAGAGACAATTGAGAATCCGGCGCGGATGTTGATTGAGGTGTAAAATTATTTCTGCAAAAACGGCCTTACCCGTTCCGCCAGCAACTTGTAGCCTTCCGCATTGAAGTGCAACTTGTCCTCCACAAAAAGTTCCGGGCGTGGTTTGCCGTCTTTATCAAGGACAATATCGTAGACCTCACAATATTTCAGACGCGGCGCCTGTTTGGAAAAATCTTCGATTAATTTATTCAACGCCTTTTCCTGCTCGTGTTGCTTCCAGCGCGCGGGGCTGGGGCTTAAGGCAATAAACACGATTTCGGTCTCCGGCAATTTCATCTGAACCGTTGCGACAAACTCCCGATAATCCGCGAAGACCTGCTCCACCGATTTGCCGCCATTGAGAT
>JBEEGR010000246.1:0-3796 GCA_041166985.1 Verrucomicrobiota bacterium
GGTCAATTTATCTTTGATTTCGTTCAACGACTTTTTGCCGAAGTTACGATACTTGAGCATTTCGGATTCGCTCTTCATCGCCAACTGGCCGACGGTCGTGATGTTCGCGTTGTTCAAGCAGTTCGCAGCGCGGACGCTGAGTTCGATTTCGTTGACGCTCATGTTGAGCAGCTTCTTGAGCTTGCTCTTTTCTTCGTCCTGCTTGTCCACGACTTCTTCAAATTCAATCGCGCTCTTGTCGTAACCGACGAACACATCGAGATGATGCGCGAGAATGGCCGAAGCCTGCGTCAGCGCGTCATCAGGAGAGATGCGGCCATCCGTCCAAAGTTCGAGGATCAAACGGTCGTAATCGGTGCGTTGACCAACGCGCGCGCTTTCAACCGAGTAGCGAACGCGGGTCACGGGCGAGAACAAGGAATCAATCGCAATCACGCCGATGGCCTGATTGGGCTTCTTGTTTTCGTCGCCGGAAATAAATCCGCGGCCGATTTTCACTTCCAGCTCCATCTCGAATTTTTTCTTCTTATCGAGCGTGCAGATGTGTTGATCGGGATTCACCAGTTCAACGTTCTGGTTGACCTGGATGTCGGCAGCGGTCACTTCGCCTTCTTTATTGGCGGAGAGCAACAGCGTCTGCGGTTCGCGCGTGTGCGCCTTGAACAAAACTTTTTTGAGATTCAAAACGATGTCGGTGACATCTTCCACGACGCCGTCAACCGTGGCGAACTCGTGCATCGCGCCGTCCACTTTGATGGAGGTGATGGCCGCGCCTTCCAGCGAACTCAAGAGCACGCGGCGAAGGGAGTTACCGACCGTGTGGCCGTAACCGGTTTCAAACGGTTCAGCGATGAACTTGGCGTAGGTTTCTGTCGAGGTTGACTCGTCTTTGGTCAACCGTTTGGGCATTTCGAAACGTCCTAAACGTACTGGCATATTTTTTCTTTCAACAATTTTAATCTGACCGCTCCGGCCATTTATTCCCGCAGCCGAAACGGTCCGTATAATTGTTTTTTGTCCCGCGCCGAATTTGCTTCAGCGCAGAACGGATTGTTTACTAGCGGGAATAAAATTCGACGACGGCCTGTTCGTTGGCAATCGGGTTGATCTCCTCACGGGTCGGGACTCGCATCACGGTGCCCTTGAGTTCTTCCTTGTTCATGGACAACCAATCCGGCACGGCGCGGCTGGTGGAGGTTTCCAGACCTTTGGTGGCCAACTGGCGCGAGACGTTGTTGTTCTTGATGGTGATGACATCGTTCACTTTCAAAGCGTACGAAGACACATTGACCTTGCGGCCATTCACCTGCACGTGACCATGGCCAACCATCTGGCGCGCGGCGGCGCGGGTATTTCCAAAACCAAGATGAAAAACCACGTTGTCCAAACGCGTTTCGAGAATCTGCAACATCTGTTCGCCCGTGACACCACGGCGCTTGAGAGCCTTTTCGTAAACGCCACGAAACTGCTTTTCCATCAGACCGTAGTAATAACGCAGCTTCTGCTTCTCGATCAGGCCGAGACCGTAATCGGTGTGCTTGCGGCGTGACTTCGGGCCATGAACGCCCGGACCGTAATTGCGGCGTTCCAGATATTTTGTCGGGCCGAAAATCGGGATGCCGAATCGGCGGCTGATACGAACGCGAGGACCTGTATAACGAGCCATAAATTAAATTAAGTTAGAGATTTTTTAGACGCGACGTTTCTTGCGCGGACGGCAGCCGTTGTGCGGCACCGGCGTCACATCTTTGATCGTGCTGATTTCCAAACCAATCGCCTGCAACGCGCGAATCGCGGATTCACGGCCGGAGCCGGGACCTTTGACGCGGATTTCAACTTCCTTCATGCCGTGCGCCATTGCCTGGCGGGCGGCGTCCTGCGCGACCTGTTGCGCCGCGTAAGCAGTACTCTTGCGGGAACCTTTGAAACCCACACGGCCAGCGCTCGACCAGCCAAGCAGGTTGCCCTGCATGTCGGTGATGGTGACCTGCGTGTTGTTGAACGTCGCCAGAATGTTGGCGATGCCGACGGAAATATTTTTCGCGCCTTTGGCTTTGACGATCTTCTTGCCAGCCAAATCATCGGCGAGCAATTCAGCCGCAGTCGGGGCGGAACCGGCGACGGGACCTTCCGGCTTCGGCGCTTCGGCAACGGCGGTTTCGCCAGCCGGAGCAGCAGCCTTTTTCGGCTTGGTTTCGTCAGCGGCCTTGGGCGCCTTTTCAGCGGCGGCTTCGGGCTTGCCTTCTTTTTTCGGAGCAGCTTTTTTCTTCGGTTCTTCAGCCATAACAAATTTTAGTGGATACCGGTCTTCGCGTTCGGATTACGTTGCACGCCGACCGTCTTACGCGGACCTTTGCGCGTGCGGGCGTTGGTTTGTGTGCGTTGACCGCGCACCGGCAGGCTGCGCATGTGGCGGACGCCACGATAGCACTTGATACCCTGCAGGCGTTTGAGATTCATGCCGAGTTCGCGGCGGAGATCGCCTTCGATCACATACTTGCCGGCCTGGATCGCCTGAACGATTTGCGAAAGCTGGGCTTCCGTCAAATCCTTCGCGCGAATGCTCGGGTCGATCTTGGCGGCGGCCAAAACCTCCACCGCGTTCTTCGGGCCGATGCCGTAAATATACCGCAGCGCAATATCAATGCGCTTATTCGGCGGAACTTCTACACCTATGATACGTGCCATAAATTATTATCCTTGCCGTTGCTTGTGGCGTTTGTTGCTGCAAATGACCCGGATAATGCCTTTACGCCGGACTATTTTGCAATTTTCGCAAAGTTTTTTTACTGATGCGCGAACTTTCATATTAAATCTTTTTCGTTTCGACGACGATTCGCCCTTCCGACAGGTCGTAGGGCGACAACTGCAATTTCACTTTTTCTCCGGTCTGCGCGACGAAACTGTGTTTCGCCCGGCCGACCGCGTAGGCCAGAACTTTGTGGCCATTCGACAACTCCACCCGATACAACTTATTGGGCAGAGTCTCGACGACTACACCTTCAACTTTGAAGGCACTTTCTCCGGCCATGTTAAAATCTCCGGTTCACCTTCAGTGATCAAAACCGTATGCTCAAAATGGGCTGATAATGAACCATCTTGCGTCACTACTGTCCAGCCGTCTTTCAAAATTTTTACGCCGGGCTGACCCGCATTCACCATCGGCTCAATCGCCACCGTCATCCCCGGTCGCAACTTTTGGTTCATTTTGCTGTCCACAAAATTCGGAATCTGCGGCTCTTCATGCATCGAACGCCCGACGCCGTGCCCGACAAATTCCCGAACCACGCTAAATCCGTTATTCTCGACGTAAGTCTGAATCGCGCGCGAAATATCCGTGACGCGCTTGCCCGGAATCGCCTGTCCGATGCCTTCGTAAAGCGCCTTTTCCGTCACGTCCATCAACTTCTGCGCCAGCACACCGCAACCGCCCACCGCCACCGTCCGCGCCGTGTCGCCGATAAATCCGTTGTAAACCACACCGATATCCAGACTGACCACGTCGCCAAATTTCAATTGCTGCGGACCGGCCAAACCATGCACCACCTGCTCATTGACCGAGATGCAAATGTAGCACGGATACTTCCGATAACCGAGAAACGCGCTCTTGGCGCCGTAACTCTTGATCCGCTCGGCCGCAAATTCATCCACCTGCTTCGTCGTCACACCCGGCTTGATGAATGCCGCAACTTCGTTCAGCACCGCACCGGCAATCGCACAGGCCGGCCGCATCGCTTCCAAGTCCCGTTCACTCTTGAGAATAATCATCTGCTTGCTCGTAATCTTCCTCGATTAG
>JBEEGR010000247.1:0-3115 GCA_041166985.1 Verrucomicrobiota bacterium
CATCACGCCGCGCCCGAGCTATCCGGCGGATGGGCGAAAGGTTTTTGACATCTACACTTCGCCCAAATCGCTTCGCGCCGAAATCAAAAAGGATTTGGGTGAGTTTCCGTTTCCCTGTTTCTGGGGGCCGGCGGCGGGTGTAGATTCACCGAAAGGTTCTGCTGACGCCGTCTCCCGTTGGATCGCCGAATCAGCGAAGTGGATTGAAAATAAATATCAGCCGACGTTGAATCTTATTTACCTGCCGCATCTTGATTACAACTTGCAGCGACATGGGGCTTACGTTGGAGTCCCGTCTTCAGGCGGTTCCCCAGCCGAAAACCGCCTGAAGGCGGAACTCCAAACCTTGAACCCCGCCATCCATCGCGACCTGCGGGAAATTGATTCCATCGTCGGCGACCTGCTTGATTTTTTTCAGAAGCAAATGGTTCAAGTCGTTTTGCTTTCGGAATACGGAATCACGAATGTAAACAAACCCATTCATATCAACCAATTGTTCCGTGAGCAGCAATGGCTGTGTTTAAAAAATGAACTCGGTCGCGAGCTTCTGGACTACGGCGCGAGCAAAGTTTTTGCCGTGGCAGACCATCAGATCGCACACATCTATCTCAATGATGCTTCGCTCGAGGCCATAGTGCGTTCGCTGCTGGAAAAAACTGAAGGCGTGAGCACCGTTCTGAACAAAAAGGAAATGGCAGAATTAGGAATCGATCATCCGCGCGCCGGCGATCTCATCGCTATCGCGAATGAGGATTCGTGGTTCACCTATTATTACTGGCTGGAAGAATATAGTGCCCCCGATTTCGCTCGCACCGTGGACATCCACCGAAAACCCGGCTACGACCCGGTGGAATTATTTCTCGATCCCAAAATCTTGAATCCAAAATTAAAAATCGCCTGGCGGTTGCTCCAGAAAAAACTCGGCTTCCGCATGTTGATGGATGTGATTCCGCTCGATGCCGCGCTCGTCAAAGGTTCTCACGGATGCCGACCGAAGAATGTTTCTGACTGGCCCGTGATTATCGGCGAGAAAAAGCTGCTTCCGACCAACTTGCCGATTCACGCGACCGACGTTTACCACATCTTGAAACGTAGCGTGCTCGCGTAAAAAAGGGGAGGGACGGCGTGTCGCCGTCCCTAAATAATGGGCTGGAAATTCCCGCGTTAGGAGTTTGATTGCGGCGAAGCCGCTGAAGTTTCCGCAATTCCATTAGCAGGTTCTGCGCCGGCCTCTTCCGATTGCGGCGCCAGCGATGACTCGGAACTTTCGTTTTTCAAATCCGCTTCAGATGGAGCTTGGCCAGGTTCTGTGTTTTCGGTTGCGGGCGTGGTTTCCGTTGCTGTCGCCGCTTCCGCAGGTTTCGCGGCTGATTTCTTTTCCGGCTTTGGCGGTTTGGGCAACGGTTTTTTGGCGGTCTCAATCATGCCGTTGGCAAATTCAATGACGTGACCTTGATGAATCAACCAGTGCAAATCGCCAATCAATGCGGTCTGCTCCGGCGTGGGTTCTGCCGGGGCGGGTTGCGCGGGAGTTTTTGCGGCTTCTTCGCCAACTGGAATTGGAACCGGCGCAGCCGCCGGAGTCGGCGCGAGCGCTTCCATCAATTTCCGGCGCGTCGTCTTGGGATGTGAATCGACAAACTCGACGATGCGTTTGACTCCATCCGAAACCGGCGTGGTTTCGAGGTCGAGGAAATGCGGGCGCGCGACCGAAACATGCGTGACGGTTTTGTTGACCTTGAAAAATTGCAAACCCTGTCCGGCGAATTGCTGGCTGAGCGTTGTCGCGATTTGCAGCGGGAAACGGCGCTGTTCTTCCCACGCCTCTCGCACGACTGCGATCAATCCGGCGCTGCGCAATCCGCGCACGATCGCTCCGTTGAGCGTGTGCGATTCGACCGGCTTGATGATGGTTTCCTTGTGTGTCTCACGGAAATGTTTCTCGACCGCTTCGCGATTGCCGAGCCGCAACGGTTCCGGAACGTTCAGGCAAACAAATTCTGTTTTCCAGCTTTGATCCTCGACCCATTTCTTCACGACGGCTTCGTCACGCACAATTCTGACGCGCGATTTAAATTCCTCAAACGGCATTCGCGAAAAACGATCCGCATGCAGTTTGCGCAATTGATTCTGGTAATCATGATGGTTCGGCGGGCCAAGAATCGTGCCGCTCAGGCTGCATTGCCCGACGAACGTGTAAGTGCCCTTCGGCGGTTCGGTCGCGGTGCATTCGGCCTGATAAAACGTGGCGAAATGTTTTTTGAGAACGTGGTCAATCGCTTCGGCTTCGGAAAGCCACAGAGTATCGTCAAGCGCGCAGAGAAAAAGTTGTTGGGCAATTTGGCCGTCAGCTTTTTTCTTAACACTGAACGTCACGGAATAGCGCTCGTGCTTTTGGAGAATCAGGCGCGCGATGTCGAAGAGCGGATACGCGCGGCCCGTCATCTTGATCTGGCGGGCCAGCGACTCGACACCTTTTTCGTCAGGCAACAGAGCCACGTTGATTTCCGGCAATGGCGGCGGCGTTTCGCGGCGTTGCGGTTCGCCACGATCAAAACGCGGACGGTCGCCGAAGGAAGGTTTTCCTCCCTCACGACGCGGGCCACTGCGATCACCTTGCGGGCGATTTCCACGCGGGCGGTCGCCCGGCGGGCCATCGCGCCGAGGCGGACGTCCGCCTTGCCGGTCACCGCGACGATCGGGGCGTTCTTCACGTCCTTCAAAATTCGCGTACTTTTTTGTTGTAGCTGGTCCTTGCGCCCAGGCGGGCAGGAACAGTTTTTCAAGATCCAATTCGTTTTCCGGCAATGTGCTCATTCCTTCACGTCAGCCTCGAAATTACGAGACTCGAATAATTTACAACTTCAGCATGGAACGGGCGCAGATGGATTGCAAGCGCCGCTTGTTAACAAGGAAACTGAATCAACCGCTGCACTAATCGGGTTTTGACTTTGGCCGATACGGTTTAGCTAGGACTAATAAAACACCAAGTCCTGCTACGAGAAAACCGGCGGAACCCATGATCCAATCTCCGTGTACCGCACCAAGCAGAAAAAACAGACTGCCGATCAAAACAAAACCGACACCGACAACTCGGCCCAGAAGGTTGAACGCG
>JBEEGR010000248.1:0-6479 GCA_041166985.1 Verrucomicrobiota bacterium
GACATGGCGTTGGCGGGAATTCTTTCCACGCAACTCGTCCACCAGCAGTTCATCGAGAATTTCCAGATGCCGCCGCCGCTTTCGGAACGCGACAACGTCAAAGTTTGTTTTGCCGGAAATTTCAGCCCTTTGCTTTCTTATGCGCTTTAACAAAAACAGTCTTCAGATTGACGCCGCCGTCGAGACGAACCGTCTCGTGACGTGGCTGCGGCAATCGGTGCGCGGCCAATTGCGGCGGCGCGGCGCGGTTGTCGGCATCAGCGGCGGCGTGGATTCTGCCGTCGTGCTGGCGCTGTGCGTCCGCGCGTTCGGGCCGAAGCAAGTCACCGCGATCATGATGCCGGACAAAGATTCTTCCGCTGAAAGCGAACGGCTCGCGCGGAAGCTGGCGGTGAAATTCGAGGTCGAACCGTTGCTGGAAAACATGACGGCATCGCTCGAAGGCTTTGGCTGTTACCAACGCCGCGACGAGGCGATTCAACGCGTGTTTCCGGAATACAATCCTGCCGCCGGTTATCGCGCGAAGATTGTTTTGCCGCCCGATTTGCTGGAAGGCGACACGTTCAACGTTTTTTCCGTGACGATTGTTCGCCCGGACGGAACCGAAGCGAGCAAGCCGTTGCCGACGCAGGAATTTTTGCAGATTGTCGCCGCGTCCAATTTCAAACAGCGCTCGCGCATGGCGATGCTTTATTACCACGCGGAGTTGCGTCACTTCGCAGTCATCGGCACGGCGAACCGCAACGAGCGGCAGCAGGGATTTTTCGTGAAGCACGGCGATTCCGGAGTGGACTGCGATCCAATTGCGCATCTTTACAAAACGCAGATTTATCAACTTGCGGAATATCTCGGCGTGCCGGAGGAAATCCAGCGTCGCACGCCGACGTCCGACACTTACAGCGCGCCTTGCAGCCAGGAGGAATTTTTCTTTCGCCTGCCGTTCGCGACGATGGACCTGCTCTGGTTCGCGCTGGAAAATAATTTTGCCGCCGATGAAGTCGCCGAAGTCGTCGGCCTCACGCCGGAACAGGTGCAACGCGCGTTTGACGATTTTGCCCGCAAACAGAAAACCACGGAGCCGCTGCGGCAACCGCCGTTGACGGTCGAGCCGGAAAACAAACCCGCTGAACTCGAAGTGTTACCCGCATGAAAAAAAACGCATCCTCCGCCGCGATGGACGAATCCCGCGAAACCAGCCCGCTCGTGGCGCTCTCCACGGGCCGCACGAATTTCATGGGCCTGAATCTCGAAGCGAGCGCGCAGGCGCTGGTGCCGCGCCGCGAAACCGAGTTGCTCGGGAACACCGCGTTGAAGCTGTTGCAGGAACTGGTTTACGAACGTGGCGGCGCGCAGGTGCTCGACCTCGGCACCGGCTCGGGGAATCTCGCGCTCGCGCTCGCGCATTACGAGACGCGCGCGGTGGTTTGCGCGACGGATATTTCCGACGACGCGCTGGAACTCGCGCGGCGCAACGCGCGACGGCTTCAATTGGATTCGCGCGTGGATTTTTTCGCGGGTGACCTGTTCGCGGCGTTGCCCGAAGAAATTTTCCAACGCCAGTTTGATTTAATCGTCTGCAATCCGCCTTACATTTCTTCGAGCAAACTCGACCACTCGGAACTGATTCAGCACGAACCGCGCGCCGCGTTTGACGGCGGACCGTTTGGGCTGAATGTGCTGGGCCGGTTGATTCAGGAAGCGCCCGGTCATTTGAAGCCGAACTCGTGGCTCTGTTTTGAACTCGGCCAGGGACAGGGAAAATATCTGTCGAACTGCCTGGAGAAAAATAAAGCCTACGCGGAAGTTCGAACGCTTTTGAATGAAGATGGCGAAGTGCGCGCGCTGGCGTCGAAGACGTGCGCGCCACCGATTCCGACGGTGGAAAAATGAATTCTCCCAAACCACAATCACGTTCGATCGCTTCAGTGTCGCCGACACCGAAGGCGGATTTGTGGGGACGCGCGCGCACTTTGCTGGCGCTGCAACGGCAGGCGGTCGCGAATTCCTCCATCGTGGAAATTCAACCGAAGGGCAATCGTCCGCCGCTGTTTCTCGTGCATGGCGTCGGCGGCGGGATGTTGTGGGGCTATAACAATCTCGCGCGCGAGCTGGGAAATGAGCAGCCGATCTACGCTTTCAAATCGCGCGGGCTGGAAGGCTTTGAAGAATTTAAAACCATCGAAGAACTCGCTGCGCAATACACCGCCGAGTTGCGGGCTTTTCAGCCGCAGGGGCCGTATCACATCGGCGGTTACTGTTTCGGCGGCAATGTCGCTTACGAAATGGCGCGCGAGTTGAAGGCCCAGGGACAGGAAGTCGCCTTTCTGCTCTTGATGAATTGCTGGCCGAACAATTCCAGTTACACGCGCCTGAGCTGGTCGCCGATGTTCGTCGCGAGATTTTTATGGAACCTTTGCGTGCGCCTGAAAAATCAGGTTCGCCAGGGCGCGCAGCATCCGCGGCATTATTTCAAATGGCGCACCGCGTGGCTCGGCAAAAAACTAAAAGCATTCTTCTCGCAAAAAATTGAAGACAAGGTCGCGGTCGAAGACATCGTGGACCTTTCGCCGCAGCCGGAAAATGAGCGCAAGCTCTGGCGGACGCACGTTCAGACGTGGTTGCGTTATCAGCCGAAACCGTACGCCGGGCACGTCGTTCTCTTTCGCACGCGCGGCCATCCGCTCGTCTGCTCGTTTGACCACCAGATGGGTTGGGGAAATTTCGCGGCGGGCGGCGTGACGGTGAAAATCTGCCGCGGCGATCATGAAAGCATTCTCGAGGAAGCCAACGTCGCGTTCACGGCGCAACAGTTGAAAACCGTGCTGGCGGAAGCTCAATTGCCAAAAGGTTTCTCCGGCGCGGCGTCGGAAAAAACTCAGGAACGACTTCAACTCGCCGGAAAATCCGATTACTCTCCGCTCCAGTGCAACCGCAATTCCAACCCCTCGCCGTCGGCGTTGTCATTCTCGCGGCCGGGCGCTCGCAACGGATGGACCGTCCCAAGCTGGTTTTGGCGTGGGGCCAGACGACTGTCCTCGGTCGTCTTCTGGCTGTGTGGAAAATTCTGAACGCCGCGCAAGTGGCGGTCGTTTGCGCGCCGGCGCACCACGAAATGCTGGCGGAACTGGAGCGGCTGGAGTTTTCCGCAACGAACCGGATTTTTAATCCCACGCCGGAACGCGGCATGTTCAGTTCCATTCAATGCGCCGCGCAATGGAATGGCTGGAACCAACAAATCACCCATTGGCTCATCACCCTCGGCGACCAGCCGCATCTGAAAACAGAAACGTTGCAGACGCTGCTCGACTTCGGCGCGCGTCATCCCGAAAAAATCTGCCAGCCGCTGCGCCACGGCCACGCGCGGCATCCGGTGTTGTTGCCGAAAGAGTTTTTCGCCGCGCTCGCGGATTCTGACGTCATTGATTTAAAACAGTTTCTCAAAACTCACGCCCGCGACTTCGCCGGATTTGAATCCGACGACGCTGGATTGGATTTGGATATGGACACGCCGGAGGATTACGAACGGTTGAAGCCGTGAAAACGGTTTTAACCACGGATGGAAGGCAGAAGTTTTACGCGAATTACGCTAATTGGCGCGAATTAGTGAAATTAGCGTGGAAGCCCCGTTCTCAAATCGCCGCGTCGAGGATTCCCATGTTTAAAGGGCGACCCGATTGGTGAGTGAAGAAGTTCCCAGACGACGGATCAAATCAGTCACCGCCTCTTTCAACGCGGCGTCCGGATGTTTGTAGAGAACAAAACTATCTGCCTCCCGAAAATTCATGGTTTCATCCTTGGCGATATGGATGGATTCCTGCCAGCGTATCTGGCCCGACTTATCATTCACGCGCAACTCATCCAGAGTCACCCACGTTTTTACCTCCGCTTTCATCTGGGCCGTGGCGGTAGAACCGACGACCGCACCAATCAACCCGAATGCACTGGAGACGCCGGCAATTGTTTCCGCTTTTGAATTCACCTGCGCCGACGTTTTGAAAGCCGTCAGTTTTCCAGACAACACATAATCCCCGACCGCCGTTTTGTCCGTCACCACCTTTGAAAAAAGTCCGCTATACGCCAGATGTTTTGCCACCATCGCCGTCACATCCTTCGTCAAATTGGTATGGCTGTAGCCACCTCTTGGATTTGTGCGCCAGGTCTCTCCTTCCACGGTTTTCGGTTTCCAATCATTCGTGGTGTAGGTCGTCTTGTCCGTGATGGGCTGTACCAGCAGGACGGCATCAATTTTTGGTCCGTTCCAACGATCCGCTTCGGTGAGCTTATATTTCACCGTGTGCAGGCAGCCCGTCACGAGGAGTGGTAAGAGAAGAATAAATGCCCGATTCATGCGCATTCCCTAGCAATCCCAAATATAAATAACAATCAAATTTCGCAGCGGGTGAATTATTGAAGAGGCTGTTGGAAATTTTGACCGCGGTGTATTCGGTCGGAGGAACGAGTTCCACGAGTCAAAAAAGTTTTTACGAGAATTACGCTAATTGGCGCTAATTAGTGAAATTAGCGTGGAAGCCCCGTTCTCAAGGAAATTAAAATGACGGCTCTCTGTCGAGCAGCCGCTACGATTCATTTCAACCGCCACTCACCGCGTTCGACGTGGATGAGGAAGCCGAGGTCGCGCAGGACTTGCAATTGCTGGCGGATTTTATCGCGGATGTGGCGGTTGCCGGGATGGAGCTTCTCCAATTCTGGCGCGAAAGCATAAACCTCGGCGGTGGTGAAGGTGTCGGAGGGACGAGTTCCACGAGTCCCTGACATTTCCGAAAAGTTTGGGTCTCGCGGCGCTCGACCCTCCGAAATGATACGTCGCACAACATTCAACACATCCAATGTCCAGCCGCGTTGTTTGACGGAAATTTCTTTGAGCGGTTTAACTTTGCGGAACAGTGACCGGACTTCTGAGGCGGGAACAATTTGTTTTTCTATAACGACTGGAATTCGTGCGTCTGCTGGAATCCGATTCAGGGCAAAATTGCAACCGACCCAACCAGCTCGCCGCGCGGTGGGCGACAGTGGCGGACATTCGATGATTGCTGACGGAGGAAAAGCGAAATGAGGAACGAGGATAAGATTTTTCACGCTCCACGTTTCCAAATCGTAGTGCAGGAAAAAATAACTCGGCGCGCGGTCTTCTTTGATGGCGTCCATCATGGCCTTGTAAGCACCATCGCGAATGGATTTGCCGATGGGAGATTTCTTGCTCTTGAGCTGATACCAAAACCCGCAACTCGGACACTGATAATCATTCGCGGCGGTGCCGGGTTTTAGCCAATCCAATTTCGGTGAAGAACAATTCGGGCAGTAAAAATTATCCGCACCCCACGCTTCGGTAACTTTCCCCGCTCGTTGCGAACCGCTTTTGTAAGCAGCAGCCAGTTCGCCGGTCATGGAAAGATTCATCGTGGCGATTGTTTGAACTTGGGTATGGCCTTCATCAATCTCCCTTCAGGCATCCTTAACAAGCCTGGATAGCGTGACATTCAGCGCCTTCGCCAATCGCGCGAGTTTATCGAGAGAAATATTTTCACGCCCGCGCTCAATTTCAGAAAGATAAGGCCAGCTCAAATCCGCCTTTTCAGCCAGTTTTTCCAAGGTCAAGCCTGCGTCGGTTCGGCAGGTGCGGATGTTATTCCCCACGATCTCTCGATGCTTGCCGACATGAGCCATTCAACAAGCAAACCCAAATTCAGACGCGGGGAACATTCGACATATCTAATGTTTAGGCTTGATCCTTTTTCCCAGATCGGGATCGATCCACGGGAATGTCTGAGAAGTCCGGGCGGAAGCATTCTTCACCGAAAGCCGCCAGCAGCAAGCGGCCAGATCAGAGATCCGATCCAAAATCCATCCGCTACAAAATCCGCCGCAAGGTTCCCGCTCCGTCCCTCCACAAGCCCGAAGCCAACGGCAAGCTTAACGATGAACAAGTTTCCATCCCTTTCGTCCCCGCACGCGGGGTTAGTCGTGAGGCGCAACCGTTCCTAAAATGGGTTGGCGGTAAGGCGCAGCTCCTCGCGCAATTCGACGAATTCTTCCCGACGGAAGTGGCCCGCTACTTTGAACCGTTCATTGGCGGCGGGGCGGTCTTCTTCCATCTCAAGCATCTTTTCCCTCGGATGCGCGCCTTCCTGCGCGACATCAACCCCGAACTCATCAACACCTATCTCGCCGTCCGGGATTTCCCGCACGAACTCATGCGCCGGCTGGACGAACATGCCGCCCGTTTCCACTCCGAACGCGCTGATTATTTCTACCTCGTCCGGGCCCAGCACCACCTGACTGGCGACGAAAAGAAGATCGTGGAACGCGCTGCCCGCATGATTTTTCTCAACAAGACTTGCTTCAACGGCCTTTGGCGCGTCAACGCCCGCGGCGAATTCAATGTTCCCGTTGGCTCAAACAAAAATCCCGGCCTTTACAACGAGGAAAACATTTTGGCCGCCAGCCGCGCCCTCGAAGGC
>JBEEGR010000249.1:0-11218 GCA_041166985.1 Verrucomicrobiota bacterium
CTCAACTATCCCGTGCCATCGTCCGCGCGTGCGTCAGCGGCTGGATCAAGTGCTCGTGGAACGCGGCTTGTGCGAGAGCCGCGAAAAGGCGAAGCGTGCCGTGATGGCTGGCGCGGTGCGGGTGAACGGACAGGTGGCGACGAAGCCCAGTGACGCGGTGAAAGAAACCGATTCGGTTGAGCTGACCGCTGGAGAAAAATTTGTCAGTCGCGGCGGACACAAACTGGAACATGCGCTGGATCATTTCCAATTGGAGGTGACGGGCCTGACTGCGCTTGATCTGGGCGCTTCAACGGGTGGATTTACCGATTGCCTGCTCCAACGCGGCGCAGCCAGGGTTTACGCGGTGGACGTGGGCCATGGCCAACTTGCCTGGAAACTTCGCCGCGACCGGCGCGTCGTCGTCATGGAAAAAACCAACGCGCGTCAACTGACGCCGGCCGGTTTCCCATCACCGTTTATTCCCGTCGCGCTCGCCGTGATTGATTGCTCGTTTATTTCGCTGCGCAAAATTCTTTTGCCTGCCGTTGCATTGTTGTCGGCGTCAGGTAAAATCGTCGCACTGATCAAACCGCAGTTTGAAGCGGGGAAAGCCGAAGCCGACAAAGGCGAAGGCGTGATTACGGATCCGGCGATTCATCAACGCGTCATCCACGAGTTGGAGGAATTTGTCGCCGCGCAATCCGGTTTGCGCTGGCGCGGCGTGACGGAATCGCCTTTGCTCGGACCCGCAGGCAACAAAGAATTTCTGGTATTGATTGAAAAAGCTGGCTGACAAAATCAAACGGATTGGACTCATCGGCAATCCGGAAAAGGCCGCCTGCGCCCAGGCGGTCACCAAGGCCGCGCAACTCATTCGCGCTGCGGGACGCACCGTGCTGAGCGAAACCACAACCGCTCAACTGGCGCGCTTGCGGGAAAATGTCCATCCGAATGCCGCCGCGCTGGCCCGTCAATGCGACCTGCTGCTCGTCTTCGGCGGTGACGGCACCATGCTGGGCGTGGCGCGGGACATTGCCGGTTCACAAACGCCCATGCTCGGAATCAACATCGGCGGGCTGGGTTTTTTAACCGCTGTGCCTTCCGCCAAACTGCCGCAGGCTTTGAAAAAAATCTGGAATGGCGAGTTCAAATTTGAAGCGCGCGCGCTGATTGAAGCACATGGAAACGGCAACGAAAAACCGATTCACCAAACGGCTTTGAATGACCTCGTCATCAGCCGCGGCATTTCTCCGCGCCTGATCGAACTGCATGTGAGCGTGGATGGCGAACCATTGACGCGTTATCGCTGTGACGGACTGATTATCAGTTCGCCGACTGGTTCAACGGCTTATTCATTGGCGGCGGGCGGCGCGGTGGTTTTTCCCACGGCTGACGTTTTTGAACTGACTCCGATCTGTCCGCACACGCTGTCGAACCGTTCTTTGATCCTGCCGCTGGCTTCAAAAATTTCCGTCAAAGTGATGAACCCGCGCCCGGCCACCGTGTTGAGCGCCGATGGCCAGGTGGTCAGTGAATTATGCGCCGGCGATGAAATCACGATCCAACGCAGCCGTCAGACGGTTCAGTTGATGCACCTGGAAGGCAGTTCGTTTTTCGAAACGCTGCGGGTCAAACTGCACTGGCGCGGAGCCTATTTGTAAAAGTATATGGTTCGACTTAAAGACATCGCCGTTCGCGCCAACGTCTCCATCATGACAGTTTCCAAAGCGTTGCGCGATGAACCGGACGTTTCGGAAGCCACCAAAGGCCGCATCAAACTGCTTGCGCAACAGATGGGTTACGTGCCGGACTCCACCGCGCAAGGTCTGCGGACACGCACCACCAAGCTGTTCGGGCTGGTTATTCCCTCCACAACCGACCCGATTTTCGCGCGCATCGTTCTCGCGGTGGAAGAGCGCGCGCATGAACTCGGTTACGAAATTCTGCTGGTGCATACGCTTAACAACGTGGAACGGGAAGAATTGTGTGTGCGACGGTTGATGTCGCGCCGGGTGGATGGGATTTTTATTTCGCCGGTTTATCGCATGTCTTTCGAGGCGCGCATTTATCAGGAGCTACAAACACACGGCACACCGGTTGTTCTGCTCGGGCCGCCCGCTCCTTTTTGCCGACAGTTCATCAGCGTGCAGGTGGATGATCTGGTCGCGAGTTATAACGCGACTCAACATTTACTCAAACTTGGCCACAAACGAATCGCCTTCCTCACCGGGCCGCAATCCGCCCCATGGGCGCAGGCCCGATTTGAGGGCTATCGCCGCGCGTTGCGTGAAAACGGAATGGAAGTGGATGATCATCTCGTTTTTCAAGCAGGCAGCACCACGGAGGACGGAGTCAAGGCCGCGTCGCAAATGCTCAGCGAGTCGTGCAAAGCGACGGCGGTGCAGGCGGTAAATGACCTGGTTGCCATTGGATTCGCGAATACTTATTTGGACCAGGGTATTCAAATTCCGCAAGACCTCTCCGTCGTGGGTTTCGGCAATATTCTTACGAGCGAATATTTCCGGGTTCCCTTGACGACGATCCGCCAGTCTAAATTCCGGCTCGGGATCGCGGCGGTGGATGCGATGATTCAACTCATTCGACACCAGAAAGCCGAATCCAAGCACTTGCCCGCCGAATTGATTGTTCGCGCCAGCACCGCCCCGCCCCGGGAATAAGTTTCGCCCGTCCCGGCTTGGAACTTGGCACCCGCCCTGCTTAACTGAAGCCATGAAAAGAATCATGATTGCTATTGGCATATTGACCGTGGTAGCCGGCATCATCTGGATGGGCGGCGCCTGGAACACGATGCGCGTCAATGCCCGCACAGCCGATCTCAGCAAAAACATCAAAGACCTGTTTGTGGCTTTGCAGAAGTATAAAGAACAGGTTGGCTCTTATCCCCTCGGCGGCAATACCGAAGTGGTCAAATCGCTCCAGGGTAACAATCCCAAAAAAGTCTTCATCATTCTGGGCAGCAACATCCCCATCAATGATAAAAACGAACTCGTTGACCCGTGGGGCACTCCTTTGCGCTTTTATTTTTCGGACACTGGCATCCTCGTTCGCTCCGCTGGCCCCAATCGCCGGTTCGATGACAGCACTGTCATGGAAGCGGACGATTACATCCGGTCTAATTAACTTCACGCTTATTCGGCTGTTGGAGTAATCGGCCGAGCCAAAACGTGGCTTTCGTCGTAAACAGTGTTCTCGGGACGCCCAATCTCCCTCACACGGATTCCATTGTTCCGGGTTTAGTTAGGTTCGCAGCGATAGGGCAACTCCTCCTCGGCAGTCAGGTCTTTACCCACTAAACAACTTACTCGTTCGCCCTGTAGTCTGACCGAGGTCTGGAAAATCTATTTTTTCCCGGCTGCCTGATTATAGCGCATGAACGAGAACCTTAATTCCAATCCAGGGCCTTCAGACTCTCGGCCAAATGGGAACTTCCACTATCGCAACAATCCTCCCCGCGCCCCTCACGAGGCGAATGGCAAGGGCGCCAACGGCCACGCGACGAGTAGATTCGATGCGTGGACCTTCGTGGACATCCTCGCCCATCGCTGGCATTGGCTGGTGATCTGCGGGATCCTCGGCGCGGCTGGATTGTTCGTGCTCGCGTGGTATGTCATTCAACCGAAGTTCACGGCGACAACCAAACTGATGCGTTACGAGACGCCCGGCACGAGTGAATTTCTTAAAGCCACGCCGATGACTTCCGAAACATTCGCGGGCTTGATTACGTCGCCGGATTTGCTGCGCACCGTCGGTGAACAAATCGAACCGCCGATTCCGCCAGAGAGATTGATCAAATATATGAAGGTGGATCCGCAGGTGGATTCGGACATTGTCAAAGTGCTGGTCGCGGCGCTCGACCCGCAACGCGCGGTGGACATCGCCAATTTATTTGCGAGCAATGCCGTCGTTTACACCAAGGAACTCCAAAAAAATCAGGCCGCCGAAATCGCCCAGACCTATCTCAAACAACAGGTCGAACAGATGGACAAAGACCTGTTGACGTTGCGCAACGAAATGCGCGGGATGCCGATGTCGTCGCAGTTGACGAACCAGTTGACTCAGGTGAGCAGCAACGTCGCCGCCCTGAACCAGAGCCTCGCCATGGGGCAGAAGCCTTCGCTGTTGATTGCCAAACAAAGCGAAAAACTACAGGCCGCGCTGGCAGAACTGAGCGACCTGACGATGAAATACACAGACCTGCATCCGCTGGTGCAGCAAAAGACGGCGCAGATTGAGAAGCTGAAAAGTGACATTGAAAAAACCGCCGCCGCCAATCCGACCGGAGAACTCAGCTTCACGCGCGAAGGGCAAGTCCTCGAACCGGACATGGAAGTCATCCGCGCGAAGTTGCGCGCGCTGGAAGATGCGCGAGTGCAGATGGCCAACCGCCAGTTTGAAGCGGAGATGTTTTCCAAAAATCCGCCGGGTGTGGTGCGCGTGTTCGCGCCAGCCACGCTGAAAACGGTGGAGGACAACATGCGCCTGTTGAAAATTATCATCGTGGCAATTTTTGGCGGACTGATAGGCATGGCCGGCGGATTGGGCCTTGTCTTCCTGGTGGAAGTGACCGACGGCCGATTAAAGACCGTGGACGACCTGAAACGTGTGACGAAGTTACCGGTGCTGACCACGCTTGGCGATTTGCAGCACATGGAAGACAAAGCGCGAACGCAATGGGCATTTCGCACCTGGACAATGTTGCAGGGCCGGCTTAGCCGTTCGGCGAATCACGGTTTGGTCTGCGGCGTGACCTCATCGCAGGAAGGCGAAGGCCGCTCGACGTGGATCAGCCTCATGGCCGAAGCCGCCAGCGTGAGCGGGTTTCGCGTCCTGACCATTGCCACGCGCCCGTCGCCCACGCACGTCGAGCCTGATCCCGATCAACTCACAGAAGGAAACTTAAACGGGGAATCTGACATGAAAACAAACTCAGAAGACAACCAGATCGCCGCTCTAAACCAAAACGTGCTCGCATCTCCGGCGCAGATCACCGAGCAACTCACCGGGCCGAACTCGCAGCCCGTTGTCCATATTCCCCTGCCCGGCTGGGTCTGGAATCTGGAACGCCGCAAGGAATGGCGCAGCGCACTCAACCAATGGCGCAAGATTGACAACCTCGTCATTTTTGTGGAACTCCCACCCGCGTCGGTGCCCGAAGCTGTGTTGCTGGGATCCAATTTGCCGAATCTCGTCTGGCTTGCGGACAGCGGCACGGCAGAGGCGGAGGAAACGAAAACTCAACTGCAAACTCTGCGTGACGCGCGATGCAATCTCGTCGGCGCGGTGTTGAATCGTGAATCAACCAAATCTCTCAAGAGCCGTTTTCCGCGCTGGCTCGGTTGCGTGGCGCTGTTTGCCGCTCTCGGTTTATGTGGCGCTCAGGCGCAAAACACGAATGAGAACCTGAATGCCAACGAGCCGCTGCCAGTGGAAGCCCCCGCCGGGACGTTGAGCGCGACGACGCTGGACACGCAGACCAATCTTCCGTTCTCGATTGTGAATCCAGTCAAACGCGCGCCGTGGCAGGAGCATCTGACGCTTGGTGCGGGCGATGTTCTGAACATTGGCATTTACGGAGAAGTCCAACGCGCGCGAACTGAAGTCGCGATTGGTCCCGATGGCCGGCTGACGTATTTACAGGCCGAGGACATCATGGCGGCAGGACTCACCGTGGACGAGTTGCGACAGAAAATTGATGATGAACTCGGCAAGTTCTATCGCTCGCCGCGCACCATTGTGACGCCGGTTTCGTATAAGAGCAAAAAATACTTCGTGCTCGGCAAGGTCGTGCAAAAAGGCGTTTACACGCTCGAACGTCCCATCACCGTGCTGGAAGCGCTGGCGCGCGCCAAAGGAATTGAAAATGGGCTGGTGGAAAACGACACGGTGGACATGGTGGATTTTTCCCGGAGCTTTTTGATGCGCGGCGGAAAAAAATATTCGTTGGACTTCGAAAAGTTATTTCAGAACGGTGATCTCTCACAGAACATTCAGATTGAGCCTGGCGATTATCTTTTCTTCCCGTCGGCCAACGTCGCCCAGGTTTATGTGCTGGGAGAAGTCAGCTTGCCCGGCATGGTGACTTATACCCCGGCTTCCACAGTGATTGGCGCGATTGCCGCGCGCGGCGGATTCAATGAGAAAGCCTACAAATCGCGCGTCGTGGTGCTGCGCGGTTCGTTGAACCACCCGCAGACTTTTGTGATCAATACCAAGGACACGCTGGAAGGGAACGGACCGGATTTCAAACTGGAACCTAAAGACATTGTTTATGTGACGTGGCGACCGTTCGTGAGAGCGGAAGAGCTGCTGGATCTGGCCACGACTGCTTTTATCCAATCTGTAGTCACTTCCTGGGTGGGAGTGAATGTTATCAAACCCTGATCAGAAGGGCATACTTATGAAAATACGTTTACTGACCGGCGCTGCCGGAATGGCGATGCTGGTGTTATTCTCCGGCTGCAAACATACCGAACCCCACTTCGCCGACTTCGGAGTGGGCGCTCCTAAGTCTTCGGCCAAGCCGCTCAACATGGTCACACTCACCAATCACATTGATCCAACGTGGCTGCAGCCGCCGACCAATTTTTTTACACTCGGACCCGGCGACAAAGTGGAAGTGGAAATCCTGGATGAAACCAATTCCATCACGTCCACCGTCATTGGGCCGGACG
Source organism: Verrucomicrobiota bacterium (assembly GCA_041166985.1). Classification (GTDB taxonomy): domain Bacteria; phylum Verrucomicrobiota; class Verrucomicrobiia; order Limisphaerales; family DASXHY01; genus DASXHY01. The sequence continues at coordinate 6,675 of JBEEGR010000249.1, forward strand.
GCAAACTGTATTTCAATCTTCTGCCCGGCCTTGATGTCTGGGGAATGACGATTGGCCAAACGCGGGCCTTGATGGAACATGAACTTGCAAAATTTGTGCGCGACCAACCGCACGTGAACATTACGCTGCGCGAAATTGGCAGCAAACGCGTCTGGCTGCTCGGCCGATTCCAGCAACCGGGAGTTTATCCCATGCCCGCGCCCATGACGGTGCTGGAGGCAATTTCCATGAGTGGCGGAGCGATGACGTTTGTCGGCAATCGGGAAATTACCGGTGGCCCGCTCGGCGAAGATCTGGCCGACCTGAAACACAGTTTTATTCTCCGCAATGGGAAAATGTTGCCGGTGGATTTATATCGTCTGCTGAATGAAGGCGACCTTTCGCAGAATATTTATTTGCAGCCGGATGACTTTGTTTATTTCGCGCCGGCGTTTGCGCGCCAGGTCTATGTGCTCGGCGCTGTCACGCAGGGCCGGCCAGTGCAATACTCCGACGGCATGACGCTGTTGGCCGCGATCTCCGGAGCGTATGGCACGGTCAAAGACGCTTACCTGTCGCACGTCACGATCATTCGCGGCTCATTGACACAACCGCAGGCAACGGTGGTTAATTATTATGACATCCTTCATGGCAAGGCGCCGGACGTTGCTCTTGAACCACACGACATCGTGTACGTTCCTTTCTCGCCGTATCGTTACTTGAGGAGATATGTGGAAGTGGCGTTGAACAGCTTTGTCAGTTCGGTCGCAATTAATGCAGGGACAAAAGCGGCTGGCGGAAACGTCGGCGTTTCGATTCCTGTCGGCGGTGGAACGCAAACCACTGTGCCCTCTGCCCCGCCGATTGGCCGCTGAAAACGCGGTGGATTTTGTGAGGCGCTGAAGATGGGCGGGGCGCGTAAATTTTAAAAGCTATAACTGCCGGGATTAAACATCCAAGGAAATCAGCTAACCACGGGTTCAAGAATTAACAGAAGAGGCAGAACGCGGTTTACTTCGCGAGCAACACGCTGACCGCATCGGCCAGTCGTTCATTAATTTTCCCTTTATCCAGAAAAATTACGCCCAATTCCAAAGCGGTTTCTTCGGCATTCGGACTTCCGGAAATCATCAGCGTGGGAACTTCAATCCGGGCGGCGCGCAATTCCCGGATCAGGTCCGCCCCGCCCATCCGCGCCATGCTGAAATCCGTGATCAAAAAATCGGTTCCGTTTTTTTTGAGATATTGAAAGGCATCCACGCCATCGGTGAAAGTCAGGATATCAGCTCCGGGAAATTTCTGCGCCAGGGCGCGCTGCACAAAGAAAAGCATCTTATCGTCATCATCCACAACGGTGAAATGGTGCGCGGGTTCGGTTTGTTGGGCTGAGAACATGAGATAATCTTCCGGTGCCTTAAAATAACCCGGAATCGGTATTTGCCAATGGGGTCTTCATCCTCCGAGGGCGCTTCTTTTTGTCCGTACTTTTGTCAGCCATACACTGACAATCGCACCTGACCGATTCCGACAGGAGTTTCAGCCGCACGCCGATTTTTAGTTTTTCCGCAAAACGCCAGAGTAGGCGCACTATGCGGAATAAATTAAATGCAATCATCAGTATCGCGGTGGCTTTGGCGACGGCTCCCTTCGTGGGCCAGGCCAACAACACCGTTGATTACTCTGTCCAGGTCAGCGCGAATGTGCAGGCGGCTCCGTCGCAAATCACACTCTCATGGCCACAGGACGGCACCTCCACCCCGAAGAATTATACCGTTTACCGGCGCGCCACAGGTGCGGCTTCGTGGGGCAACGGCACCATTTTGCCGGGCGCGACCACTTCTTACGTGGATAAAAACGTGGCCGTCGGCATACCTTACGAATATCAAATCATCAAAAACACCTCGTCCTATACCGGCTACGGTTACATCTACGCCGGCATCAACGCCCCGCTGACCGAAAATCGCGGACGCCTGTTGCTCGTCGTGGACAACACCTACGCCACTGACCTCGCGAATGAACTTTCGCGCCTTCAGCAGGATTTAGTAGGCGACGGCTGGACGGTGAAACGTCTCGATGTGAATCGCGGCGATTCTGTCACGCACGTCAAAGACCTGATCAAAAAAGAATACTCAGCTGACTCAGCGAACACCAAAGCGGTGTTCCTGTTCGGTCACGTTCCCGTCCCCTACTCCGGCGACACCGCTGCGGATGGACATTACGGCGAACATCAGGGCGCGTGGCCCTGCGATGGTTACTATGCGGACATGGACGGCATCTGGACCGACAAGTCGGTGAACATGACCATCGCGTCCGATCCCCGCAATCGTAACATTCCCGGTGACGGAAAATTCGACCAGTCGAAATTCCCCGCTCCTTTGAAGTTGATGGTTGGCCGTGTGGATCTGGCGAACATGCCCGGTCGCATGTCTCTCGGCGGCGCAGCGACTTTCGCGAGCGAACTCGAATTGCTCCGGAATTATCTGGCCAAAGATCATAACTTCCGCAACAAAATCACTTCCGTTCCCGAACGCGGAATCGTTGGCGACTACTTCGGTGTGCGCGACGGCGAAGCGTTTGCGGCGAGCGGCTGGAGAAATTTCGCGCCGTTCTTCGGTGCGGCCAATATCACCACCGTCACCAAACAAGGCGCGTGGATTCCGACACTCAAAACCAATGCCTACCTTTTTGCGTATGGCTGCGGTTCCGGCAGCTACACCAGCATCGGCGGCCTCGGCAGCGTTGGCGAATATCGCGACGGCGTGACCACTGAACTCGTCAACAACGACGTGAAGGCAGTTTTCACGATGCTTTACGGCAGTTGGCTCGGCGATTGGGATTCCGAAGATAATCTCCAACGCGCGGTGCTCGCGACAAAAGATTACGGTCTGACCTGCGCCTGGAGTGGTCGTCCGCATTGGTTCCTGCAACACATGGCGCTCGGCCAGCCGATTGGCTTCAGCACCCGCGTGACACAGAACGATGGTTTCACCGGTCTCTACAAAAGCGAACAGAACAATTGCGCGAGCTGGTCTCACATCGCGTTGATGGGCGATCCGACCTTGCGTATGCACGTCGTGGCTCCCGTTTCCGAAGTGAACGCCACGCAAAATGGCAAAAGCGTCAATCTAAGCTGGACGCCGTCCGATGATTCCATCGAAGGCTATAATGTTTATCGCGCGAACAATCCGAACGGACCGTTTACGCGAGTGAACAATTCCCTCGTGAAGAACACGAGCTTCACGGACGCGAATGCGTCGGGCAACCACACTTACATGGTGCGCGCGGTGAAACTGGAAAAATCCGCGAGCGGAACTTATTTCAATCCGAGCCAGGGCGTGTTCGCCTCGGTCGGCACTCCGGCGATCAACGTCGCCAGCGCGACAGCTCGTAAATCTGTTGTGGTTCGCAGCGAGAACGTGACTCCGAAACCGATTCTGGTTTCCGACAGCCGACGTTTGCCTCCCACTGGTGTGACGAACGGCAGCGGCGCGGTGGATACCGTGTGGTTTGACGATGCGTTGCCGAAAGGCGCGGTCGGCAACGGCGACAGCGTTGACACCTGGAAATGGGTGAGCACCAGTCCGACTCCGGTCAACGGCACACTCGCGCATCAATCCGGCATCTCCACCGGCGCGCACCAACATTATTTCGCCTGGGCCAGCGCCGGTTTGCCGGTGAACAGCGGTGAAGTGTTGTTTGCTTATGTTTATTTGGATCCGGCCAATCCGCCGAGCGAAGTCATGTTGCAATGGTACAACGGCAACTGGGAACACCGCGCGTATTGGGGCGCGAACACACTCGCGAACGGCGCGAACGGCACGGCCAGCCGCCGCTACATGGGCGCGTTGCCCGCCGCCGGACAATGGGTACGACTACAGGTTCCCGCCAGCCAGGTAGGCACGGAAGGCAGCACGCTGACCGGTATGGCGTTCACACTTTACGGCGGACGCGCCACGTGGGATTACGCCGGCAAATCAACGGCCCTTACGACGAACATCACGGGCGGAATCACCAATACAAATTCCACCACGACCACAAACACCACCGTTACGATCACCAACAGCGTGAGCTGGGTGGACGACGCATTGCCGACCAGCGCAGCCGGCGGCGGTGACGGTGGCGATACATGGACTTGGACAACGAGCAGCCCGACACCGCAGTCCGGCACCAAAGCCCACAAGGCAAACGTCGCGACTGGCGAGCATCAGCATTATTTCGCGTGGGCCAGTTCCACGATGAATGTCAATTCCGGCGACACGGTTTATGCCTATATTTATCTCGACCCGGCGAATCCGCCGACTGAAGTCATGTTGCAATGGTACAATGGCAACTGGGAACATCGCGCGTATTGGGGCGCGAACACGCTCGCTTATGGTGCGAATGGAACGGCGAGCCGCCGTTACGTCGGCGCATTGCCCGCAGCGGGACAATGGGCGCGGCTTGAATTGCCCGCCAGCCAGGTTGGTTTGGAAAGCAGCACGGTCAGTGGCATGGCGTTCACCCTTAACAGCGGAACTGCTACGTGGGACAACGCGGGCAAAGCTTCGCTGACAACCATGACGGTG
>JBEEGR010000250.1:0-5718 GCA_041166985.1 Verrucomicrobiota bacterium
GTTCTTTCATGCAATGGTTTGTATCATAATTGGACTGGGTATGTCCCGCTTGAGCCCCGTTTTCTGTCCGAAAAGAAACGAAACGCCGCTTTCCAAAATAAATTAAGGAAACTTCGCTCTTGCTTCATGCGAGGAATACCGTTTGCTTAACCGAAGAACAATGAGCCGGTTATTGTCGCCGTTGAAATCAAACCGGGGACAAATCAATCGTTTAAACAATCGCTATGGAAACACGCCATAAAATCCTCTTGCTGGATGATGACCCGGCGCTATTGGATTTGTACAAGGAATGGCTGGCCCAGCTTCCCAGCAAGCCCGAAATCCACACCGCGACCACTGGCGCACGGGCGATGGCGCTGTTGAACACCGAGCCGTTTCGTCTGCTGATTTGCGATTTAAAAATGCCGAAGATGGACGGGCTGCAGGTGCTGGCCATTGTGCGCCGCCGTTTTCCCGAGCTGCGCACAGTCGTTATGACCGGGGTGCAGAACGATGAGTTTCGTTCCCGCGCTTATGCGCTGGGAGTAGATCTGTTCTGGCTCAAGCCGGACACGCATCACAACATGCAGATGTTTCTCGAATGTCTCGAATCTCTGCTTGGCCGGGACACCGAAGCGGGCTTCCGTGGAATTCAAAGCAAGAGCCTGATGGACATTCTCCAGATGGAATCGCTGTCCCAGACTTCCACCGTCTTGCGCATCACTCACGGCGCGTTGGTCGGAAAAATCTGGCTGCACAACGGCGAATTGGTTGATGCCGAAGCGGAAGGCGCCCGCGGAGAAGCGGCTTTTCGGAGAATTCTTGGATGGAAAACCGGCACGTTTGAAACGCTCGCCGCCGAACCGGACCACGAACGAAACATCACCAAGCCACTCAACGCGCTCCTGCTCGAAACTGCCCAGGCAATTGACGAATACACTCAACCCGCCGAAGGCGATTCCGCTGAAGAATCCGGCCATCGCAAAACGGTCTGGCGACTTTCCGCCCTCACCCGGGAAGGAGCCGAATGGGTTGTCTCCCTGCCCATCGAGGGTTCCAGCGATGCCGAAGGCTGGGGCGTGCAAACCACCACCGAACTGGGGGCGTGGATGCGACAGGCGACCGAGAGTTGCAAACGTCTCGGTGAAAAACTCGAAGCCGGTCCTCTCGCCCACATTCAGGGACGCAGTCTCGAACGGCGCATCGTCTTTTTGCCTTGGAAAGAAAAAGCATTTTTAGTCGCCTGGGCGCCGAACGCCGATCCGCAGCGGCTTTATGAACAAACCAAGCAGCTTGTTTCATCATGGGACTCTTAAATCTATTTTCAAACTCGCGCAATGCCGCCGTCCAGCGCCTGCCGGCGGGGACGATGACTGTGGATCGTTTCGGAAACATCATCACGACTACCGTTTCCTCGGCGTACTCCACGAAACTGCTGAACGACATTGCCACGGAAGTGTTGCGCCTTTTTCGCGAAGCACGCCACGCGCAAATACCGCTCGCGGAATTTCGCATTCAATTCGCCAGCCTCGAAATCGTCGCCCGCGAAATGCGCGGCGGCGCGATTGTTTATCTGAAGCCCGACATCACCTTTAAAACCTCCGCTTCAACCTGACTTCATTATGAGCACGACTAAAAAACTGACGACCCTGACCGCCCAGATGGAAAATTATCTGGAGTGCTGGAAACAGTTCAATCACTACGTCAACGTCGCCCGCGGCAAAAAATTCAGCGACGAAGACGAAAGCCAGTTTCTGGAAACCAAAAGCATCATCGTGCAGGAACTGGAATTGATTCTGGCCTCAATCGAAGTCAATTCACCGACCAAGGAAGAAATTCACACGCTCATCGGCAGCGCCCCTTCTCTGCGCTATCTCAGCGAAATGAACGAAGGCGGTCTGCGCAACATTGAAAACCAGTGGCACAAAATTTACATCGGCTGGCATTCCATCCTTGGCCAGTTGAAAGTCCGCCAGCGTCAGGAAGAATCCAAAGGCGCACTCTCCGCCGTGTTCGGCAGCAAAAAAGGAAAGTGACCGATCGTTCCAACGTGAATCGTTAAATCGTTAAATCGATTTATCAGCTTCATCGATGCAACGATCCAACGTTTCTCCTTGTCTTCAAGACCGTTTTCCCGTTTAACCACACGATGCCTGATTGGATTGCTGTCATTCTGCTCGGAATTATCGAAGGGATAACCGAGTTCATCCCTGTTTCCTCCACCGGACACTTACTGCTCGCCGAACGCTGGCTGCCGCGTCAGACCGATTTGTTCAACGTGGTGATTCAGTGCGGCGCAGTTCTGGCGGTGATTCCGCTGTTTCATCAACGATTTCGTCAGTTCATTTTCCAATGGCGCGAAAAGCCGACGCAAACTTATCTCCTGAAAATCTTCACCACATTTTTCATTACCGGCGTGGGTGGCCTGATTCTGGAAAAGAAACATTTCAAACTTCCCGAGGAAGCCCAACCCATTGCACTGGCGCTGCTCATCGGCGGAATTTTATTTGTCGCAGTCGAATTCTGGTTGCGCGGCAAAACGCTCAAAAACGAAATCACCTGGGCTGTGGTCTTGGCCGTCGGGTGCGGTCAACTCCTGGCGGCGGTATTTCCGGGAACCTCGCGCTCCGGCGCCACCATTCTGCTCGCGTTGATGCTTGGGTTGAACCGTCCGCTCGCCACCGAATTTTCTTTTCTCGTCGGCATCCCGACCATGCTCGCAGCCGGCGCGCTCAAAATTTTCAAAGCCCTGCACCATCCGCCCGTGAACGCTCCGCATGAGAACTGGAGCATGGTCGCGCTCGGCACAATTATCGCCGCAGTGGTTTCATTCATCGCCGTGAAATGGCTGTTGCGCTATGTGCAGACGCACACGTTCAATGCATTTGGCTGGTATCGCATTGTGCTGGGAATCGCGATTCTTCTGTTACTGCTGAAAGGCTGATCGAAAATCAGCCTTTACTGTTTCGGCGCGGGAATAAAAATTTTCTGACCCACTTTCATGCTTTCCGGTTTCAAACCGGGATTCGCATTTAGAATCTGTTGGATGCTCACCTTAATGTTTTTGTCTTTATACGCTTTGACAATCGCGCCCAAAGTATCACCCGATTGAACGACGTATTCAAAACCTTCGCTCGGAACCGGCGGAGTCGCGCCGCCATCTCCCGTGTTCACCACGGGCGTCGGCGTAGTTCTTTTAATCGGCGCCGCCCCTAAATTTTTCCCAAGTTTCTCAATCGCTTTAACGACGTTCTCATTGTCCTGCACGCGTTTTTCGTCCACTTCTTTCACTTTGGCCGCGAGCTGTTTCAGGTCTTCGGGCGTCGCGTAGTTCGCGCTCGGTTTATTCACCTGCTCCTGCAATTCGCGCACCTGTTTTCCGAGTTCATCAATCCGTTTGTTCTGCAGATCTTTGGCTTCGATCAACACGTCCATCTGCGCGCTCAATTTGTTGAAGCGCTCCTCTGTCGCGGCGTCCTGCCCGCGTGAAATAACCGGCGTGGCCAACAATGCGGCCATCAGAAAAATAGAAATCCGTTTCATGTGCCGACAATAGGAACGCCGCCTTAGCAATTCAAGAGCAGAAACGGCCAATCGAATCCGTCCAGTCCGTTGGAGGTTCGGAGTTCAAGGTTGGCGGTTCGAGGTTGAGAGCTTCTTCCATTCGCAAACTCCCTTGCCCGCGTCCGGCCTTTGCGTTAGTTTCGCCGATATGGATAGCAATGAGATTCCGCCGCCTTTTTCTTCACCACCCGCCACGCCGCCACCACCACCGCCCTCGACTCCGCCGCCTTTCATCACGTCGGTGGCCGCTGCCGCGCCGAAACATAGCCGGGGCTGGATGGTTTTTTCGCTGGTGCTGCTCGCGTTGCTGGCAATGTGCGTGCTTGTGATTTTTAGCCAGTTTGCCCGCAGCATTACTCATCTCGGTTCCGCCAGTTCTTCCCGAACCCGCACCCACGTGGCCGGACCGCGCCTGGAGGAAGTGATTCTCGAAGACAATGATGCTTCATCCAAAATCATCGCCGTGGTGGACGTCACCGGAATCATCAGCAGCCGTCCGATTGATCAGGGCGGCTTCACGATGGTGGACCTGATCAAAGCCCAATTGAAAAACGCCGCGGAAGACAAACGCGTGAAGTCCGTCATCCTCAAAGTGGATTCTCCCGGCGGTGAAGTGCTCGCGTCCGATGAAATCAGCGAGATCATCAAAGATTTTCAAAATGGCGCCAAAGGCAGTCGCGGCAAACCGGTCATTGTCTCGATGGGAAATCTCGCGGCGTCCGGCGGTTATTATATTTCCGCCCCGTGCCGCTGGATTGTGGCCAATAAATTGACGATCACCGGCAGCATCGGCGTGATCATGCACGGATATAATTATCGCGGCCTGATGGACAAGATTGGTCTCGCGCCGGAGGTTTACAAGAGCGGGAAGTTCAAAGACATGTTGAGCGGCTCGCGCAAACCGGAGGAAATTCCGCCGGAAGAACGCGCCATGGTGCAGGCGCTCATCAATGAAGTGTACGGACAATTCAAAACCGTTGTTTCCGATGGCCGCAAGGATGCGCTCGCGGCAGGCTGGGAAGAATACGCGGACGGTCGCGTCCTGTCCGGGACAGAAGCCAAGAAACTCGGGTTTGTGGATCAACTGGGAAATTTTGACGACGCGGTCACCCAGGCGAAAAAACTCGGCAACATTGTGGGCGATGCCAACCTGATTCAATATCAGCAGCGTTACGATCTCGGCGATTTTCTGCGCATGTTTGGCGAGACCAAAAGCGAATCGCGCACACTTAAAGTTGATTTGGGCATCGAGACGCCCAAACTGATCAACGGCCAGCTTTATTTTCTGTCACCCCTTTCCATTCCATGACCCTGAAAGACGTCACGGTCATCAAGCACCCGCTGGTGCAACACAACCTCACGCGTCTGCGCGACAAACGCACGCAGCCACAGGAATTCCGCCGCGTGCTGAACGAAGTCGCGGCAATCATGTTGTACGAAGCCACGCGCTCGTTCGCGGTACGCCCGGTTTCAGTTCAGACTCCGCTCGCCAACGCGCGCGGCTGCCGGTTGCAGCGCGAAGTCATTCTCGTTCCGGTTTTGCGCGCGGGCTTGGGAATGCTCGATTCCATCCTGCAACTGATTCCGAATGCGCGGGTCGGTTTCATCGGATTGAAGCGGGAGGAAACCACGTTGCGCGCTGTCTCGTATCACAAAAGCCTGCCAAAAGACCTGAGCCGGTTTGAAATTATTTTGATCGATCCCATGCTGGCAACCGGCGGCAGCGCCGTGGCGGCGATGGATTTGATGGCGGAACTCGGCGCAAAACACGTGCGGCTGGTGAATCTCGTGGCGTCGCCGGAAGGCATCCGCCGCGTGCGTGCCAGTTATCCAACGCTGCCGATTTTCACAGCTGCCATTGATAAGAAATTAAACTGTAAAGGTTATATCCTGCCTGGTCTCGGTGATGCCGGAGACCGACTGTTTGGAGTTTAAAATCGTCCTCTTCCTCGTCCTCGTTCTTAACTTTCAAATTCAAAACCGAGGACGAGGGACGAGAACGAGAATGAAAATCAGAATGACCCGCTCAGAAAATTTATTGATTGTCGCGGACAGCGACCACGAGGCAAACATGCTTTACGCGGTCGGCATGTTCGTGCCGGACCCGTTTATTTTTTTGCGGTTGCGCGGGCGGGATTTCATCGTGATGAGCGACCTGGAAATTGACCGCGCGCG
>JBEEGR010000251.1:0-6379 GCA_041166985.1 Verrucomicrobiota bacterium
CTCTGGCGAACAATCTATGCCGGCAAAAATCCTGGCGACCTGATCGGTACTTACACCTACGCGCAAATGGTTTCTTACTATTTACTCACGACCATCGTGGATGCGCTCACCGCCGTGAACGAAGACGATTGGCAAATCGCCGCCGACATCAAAGACGGAAACATCAGTCAGTTCCTGCTCAAGCCGATTGATTATCTATGGTATCGCTTCTGTCTTTTCCTGGCCGGACGCCTGACTTACCTGAGCATCGCGGTGATTCCGCTGGTGATTTTTATTTTGTGCCTGCAGCAATACTTTGTCCTGCCGCCCGACTTCGCCACGCTCGGTCTGTTTTTTGTTTCCATCGTGTTGACGGCGTTGCTTCAATTTTTCATGTCGTATGCCATGGCGATGCTCGCGTTCTGGGTGCTGGAAGTCTCAACGTTCATTTTCATTCTCTTCGCCTTCGAATATCTCGCGAGCGGCCATCTTTTCCCGCTCGATATTTTACCGCCCGCGCTGGAACGCGCGCTGTTCTTCACGCCGTTTCCGTATCAACTTTATTTTCCGGTCAGCGTTTACATGGGCAAAACGACCGGCGCGGAACTCGCCTCCGGCTTGCTCATTCAATTTGGTTGGGTAGTCGCAATGTATTTCATCGCGCGCTTCGCGTGGAACCGTGGAATAAAAAAATATGGAGCGGTGGGAGGATAAAATGAGTCCAAAGCCTAAAGTCCAAAGTCCAAAGTCAGATCACGCGCAAGGCCCGTCGCCTGTCCCTCATCACTCGTCACTTACTCGTTACTTAAATATTTACGCCGCGCTCTGGAAAAATTCCGTCACGCGCGAAACGATGTTCAAAGGCAATTTTCTCCTTTGGATTGTCGTCGAACTGCTTTGGTTCGGACTTCAACTCAGTTTCATCGGCGTGCTGTATTTGCACACGGACAACATCGGCACATGGACCAAATGGCAGGTTGTGCTGCTCGTGGGCGCAAGCCATTTCATTCAACAAACGTTTCAGGCGTTCTTCCTCATCAATTGCACGAACCTTTCCGAACTCGTCCGCACCGGCAAACTCGATTTCCTGTTGTTGCTGCCGATCAACACCCGTTTCGTCGTCTCGCTGCGGCAAGTGGACCTAGGCGCGTTCGTTAATGCTGCGTTCGCTCTTTGCATCATGGCTTATTCGGCGCACCGATTGCCTGAGTTCGTTCTCACTATTCCTCACGCGCTCGGTTTTCTCGCGCTCTGCGTCACCGGAATTTTAATTCATTACTCGCTGATGTTTCTGCTTTCGACGATCAGCTTTTGGACCGTCCGCGCGCAAGGCATCGTCTGGGGTTACTACAACCTCTTCAATATCGCGCGCATGCCCGACGAAGCCTTTCGCGGTCTGTTCAAAGCCGTCTTCACTTTCGCGTTGCCGATGCTGCTCGTCTCCAACGTCCCGGTGCGCCTGCTCACGGACAAACTGAAATCGCCATGGCCAATCCTGTTGCTGCTCGCAATGAGTGTGGTTTGTTTTATCGTTTCTGAACTTGGCTGGCGTGCTTCACTGCGGAGATATACGAGTGCGAGTTCATGAGTTAAAACAAAAAGGAAAAGTTCAAATGGGGGCAAGCGACCTTGCGCGTTCCTGAATTCTCTGGCATAGGATGGATATGCGAAAAGCCGCCAAGCGTGAATTCAATGTAATTGTGGAGCGTGATGAAGAAGGTTATTACGTCGCCAGTGTCCCCGCACTGCCCGGCTGTCATACGCAGGCACGTTCGCTGGATAAACTCATCGTACGAATTCGCGAAGCCATTGAATTATGTCTGGAGGTCGAAAGAGAAGTTCCTTCCACAAACGAATTCATCGGCGTGCAACGCGTTACGGTCTAAGTATGCCGCGCTTACCTCGACTGCGCGGGCGGGAAGTCATTGCCGCATTGAAGCGAGGCGGGTTCGCCCTGATGCGCATCAAAGGCAGCCATCATTTCCTTCGACATCCCGATGGTCGTACAACAGTCGTTCCGGTTCACGCAGGCGAAACTATTGGCCCGGGTCTGTTGAATAAAATCTTGAAGGATGTCGAACTGGAAGCGGAAGAGTTTGAAAAGTGGCTGTAACTTTACCGTCCGTTAATTCTTCGCACCGCCTTCACCGCCAACCTTAAGGGCGCAAACTTCGCCAGCATTGAACTAACTTTGTTCATCACGCCCGGGATCACTACGCGCTTGCCGCGTATCAAGCCGCGATAACCGATTCGCGCGACGACATCGGCATCCATCATTGCGAAGTCGCGGCGGAAGTTTTTCATGTTGGCGCGTTCGAAAAATTCCGTGCGCGTCGAGCCGGGACAAAGCGTCGTGACGGTCACGCCCGTGCCCGCCAGTTCTTCCGCGAGCGCGACGGAAAAGGAAAAGACAAACGCCTTGCTCGCGAAATAAACATTCGTGAACGGTCCCGGCTGAAACGCCGCCGTGGACGCCACGTTCAGGATGCGCCCTGCCCTGCGCGTCAGCATCGGTTCCACGAACAAACGCGTGAGCACGACGAGCGAATCCATGTTCACGTGCATCATGTCGAGCGAGTGTTGTGGATCGTCTTTGGAGAAATCGCCGCGCCAGCCGAAGCCGGCATTGTTCACGAGAATAGAAATCGGCGTGTCGCGCAGCGCGTCGAAAATTTCCGTCGGTGAATTCGGCAATGACAAATCCTTGGCGAGAACTTTGATTTCGATGCCGTGCTGAACGCGAAGTTCGTCCGCGAATTTTTGGAGACGCGCTTCGTTGCGCGCGATGAGCACGAGGTTGAAATGGTCCGCCGCGAAGATTTTAGCGAGTTCGTAGCCAATCCCCGCCGATGCGCCGGTGATGAGTGCCCAGTCATTCATGCGCGCAGTATAATTGAGAACAGACATTTTGACGACCATCCTCACCCGGAGCGCCGAGCACCCGCTCGGCGAGTTGGAGTTCACGCTTCAGCGTGTTGGGAACAAGCTAAAGCTTGGACTCCAGCCGCCGCGCCGTGCCCGGAGGCTGGCGCTCCAATCACGAAGCCACCGCGAGTTCGCGCGGCGCTTTGCCCAGTGTTTCGTAGCCCCAACGCAACATGCGCTCGGTCGTTTCCCACGAAATGCACGCGTCGGTGATCGAAATGCCGTAGCGAATCTCCGCCGGATTTTTCGGAATCGGCTGCGCACCTTCCTGCAAATAACTTTCAATCATCGCGCCGATGAGCGATTTCGTGCCGCTGACGCGTTGTTCGATGATGCTGTGCCAGACATCTTCCTGTTTCGCGGGTTGCTTGCCGGAATTCGCGTGACTGCAATCCACCATCATCACGGCGGGCAAACCGGCTTGCGCGAGTTTCGCTTCCGCCTGACGGATGCTTTCGGCGTCGTAATTCGTCTGCAAACGTCCGCCGCGCAACACGACGTGGCCATCGGGATTTCCTTTCGTGCGCACCACGCTCGTGAATCCTTCCTGGTCAATGCCGAGAAAACTGTGCGCCGTCCGCGCGCTGGTCATCGCGTCCACCGCGACTTGCAGACTGCCGTCCGTGGCGTTCTTGAAACCGACCGGCATGGAAAGTCCGCTCGCGAGTTCGCGATGCGTTTGCGATTCCGTCGTGCGCGCGCCAATCGCGGCCCACGTGATCAGGTCGGCGATGTATTGCGGAATAATCGGGTCGAGAAATTCAGTGGCCGCGGGCAAACCCATGCCGGTGATGTCGAGCAACAGTTGCCGCGCAATTTTCAAACCGGACTCGATGTCCTGAGAATTATCGAGACGCGGGTCGTTGATCAGCCCCTTCCAGCCAATCGTCGTGCGCGGCTTTTCAAAATAAACGCGCATCACGATTTCCATGCGGTCGGCAAATTCATTGCGCAGCGCGCTCAGCTTGTGCGCGTATTCCAACGCGCCCTTGGAATCATGAATCGAGCACGGGCCAACCACCACGAGCAGGCGGTTGTCTTTCTGCTGGAGAATATTTTTTACCGCGTCGCGGCTGTTGACGACGGTAGCGGCGGACGCATCGCTGCTGGGCAGCGCGGTTTTCAATGTCGCCGGCTCGATCAGCCGGACGATTTCTTTGACCCGTAAATCCTGAGTGCGAAACATGGTGGACAAGTATAGCGAGGAAGTTCGCCGAGGAAAGTCTGAATAAACATTCCGAAATCCGATCGTTGCCGTAGCGGCGCGTCGGCAGACCGCCGTTAACTGGGCGGAAAGTTTGCGGCGCTCTGCCGAGACGCCGCTACGGGGCGCGTTCTTCATCATTTGTCATGCCAGTCTGTCCACCCATTTTTGAAGTGCGACGGTCACAGACCGCCGCTACAGTGTCCGCAAGGTTTATGGCTGACCAAACTTTAAGCGCGAATCAAAAGGCTCTGCACATCAATCTCGATGCGATCCGTTACGGCACGTTCGCGGAGATCGGCGCGGGCCAGGAAGTCGCCCGCTGGTTTTTCCGCGCGGGCGGCGCGTCGGGCACGGTCGCGAAAACCATTTCCGCCTACGACATGGCGGTCAGCGATGCGATTTACGGACCCGCGCAACGCTACGTCAGCCGCCAGCGGCTGCGCTCGATGCTCGATCACGAGTACGAGTTGTTGTTGAAGCGGCTCGACAAAACGCGCGGTGACAAGACGGCGTTTTTTGTTTTTGCGAACACGGTGGCGACGAGCAGTTTCAAGCGTCATGACGAAGGCCACGGCTGGTTGGGCATCCGTTTTCAAACAGCGCCGCGCGCGGAACCTTCGGAGATTCTTATTCACGTCCGCATGTTGGACCGCGTGGCGGAAGACCAGCAGGAGGCGCTCGGCGTGATTGGCGTAAATCTCATTCACGGCACCTGCTATCTCTATAAAAATCCTGAATCGCTGATCCAATCATTGCTCGACGATCTCACTTGGGAACGGGTTGAAGTGGATATGATTCGTTTTTCCGGCCCGGCGTTTGCAGGCGTGGACAACCGTTTGATGGCGCTGCAACTCGTCAAGCAAGGTCTCACGGAAGCGGCGATGTTTACCGCGACCGGCGAAACGGTGCAATGGGCCGAAGTGCTTTACAAAAATCCGGTGCTGGTCCAGCGCGGCAGCTATCGTCCGATCACCAACCCGATGCTCGACATGCTCGAACGCGCGCAGGAGCAATTCATTCAGGAGGAATCATCGAAAGGTGAAACGCCCATCGTGATTCTGGAAATGACGTTGCGGCAATTGCAGGTGGGCGATGCGATTGATCATCGCGATTTTCTGGATCGCGTGGATATGTTGAGCGCGCTGGGCAAGCCGGTGTTGATTTCAAATTTCTTCCGTTATCATCGGCTCGTCACCTATCTCTCGCGTTACACGCAAAAAGATATCGGCCTGCCGCTCGGACTCGTGCGATTGCGCGACATCATGGACGAAAAATTTTATACCGACCTGCCCGGCGGCATCATGGAATCGCTGGGCCAACTATTCCGCAAAGGAGTGAAGCTTTATATTTATCCGTCGCTCGACCGCAGCGGCAAGCTGACCACGATTGAAAATCTGGAGGTCGCGCCGCACCTGAAACATCTTTACGCGCACATCGTGGAGAATCGCTTCGTGGAAGACATCCGCAGTTATAATCCGGATTTTCTGCCCGTCTATTCAGGCGACATCCTGAACAAAATCCAGAGCGGCGATGTCTCGTGGGAAAAGTTCGTGCCCAAAGCCATCGTGGAAGTGATCAAAGCGAAGCAGTTGTTTGGGTGGAAGGAAAAATGATTGCAAAGCTAATGGTTCGATTAAAACCTCGAACTTATCTTATAAAGGGCCATCGGAGCGCGGTGTTCACGCCGCTTCAGCTTGCGATTGCCAAATATCCGGCCAGCAATCAACCGGCCTGCCGACGTTGAAGCGGACTAAAGCCCGCGCTCCGGTATGGCTTCTCCGTTCCTTCCCGCCTTCAACTTTTTGCCGTTTCACTCACCGCCCATTTGCCGCAATCGGGAGGCGGAGTATTTTGTGTCAGCCAAAAATCCTTGAGCGTTTTCATCATGCCTTCGAGCGCTACCAGGTTGGCCGGTTTGACCAAATAGGCATTGGCGCCCATCTGGTAGGCCGTCCCAATGTCCTCCGTGTGACGCGAGGAAGTAAGCATGATCACAATCGTTTGTTTAAATTGCGGCCGGTCGCGAATCCAGGCCAACACCTCCAGGCCCATCACATACGGCAGCTTTAAATCCAGCAATACCAGGTAAGGGAGGGGAAACGCCGAACGATCGGCGAATTTTCCGGCGCCCTGAAAATAATCCAGCGCCGCCTGGCCATCGTGGGCGACCTGCACGGGATTTGTTACTCCGGCTTTCTTCATTGCCATTTTTACGAACATGAGATCGTTCTCATCGTCTTCCACCACCAAAATCGTTTTATTCATTTT
>JBEEGR010000252.1:0-5028 GCA_041166985.1 Verrucomicrobiota bacterium
TTCTTTATGGATGTCCTTGATGAGCGCGTTGAGATTGAATTCTTCGGTGCGTTCCGGCGCGCTGACGTGATAGGCGATTTTCCGTTTTTCCAGAAAGTCAAAAATGTTCGGCCCGCAATTCATCCCGCCCGGTTGCAGCGGACTTTTCTTTTCGCTGAAGTCGTAAAGCGAAATGTGTTGGAACGGAATGTTGTAGAGATCGAAGTAACCGCGAAAACTGAGATGCGCTTTGACGAACTTCGAAAGCCAGCGTCGAAAAATCCGGCGGCTCGTGACTGCCGCCGGCAGCCAGCGCAACGGCCGTAAAAATTTAAAGGGCGAATGTTTCGGGTCGTAAACGAAGTAGCACCAGTTGCGATGTTCATCCGGCCAGCAGCCGGAAAGAATGGACGGCACGCACGCGGAGCTGTAGCCGAAGACAGAATTGAGCCGTTTGCGGGTGGGCGCGAAGTCGCGGGCGAAGGGATCGTTCTTAATGATTTCCCAACCGCAGGCGTCCACAAATACAAACAAGGGCAGAACGGCTTTCATGCGCACACTTTTTTTTTGGCGCGCGGTGTCAGACTCCATCAGGCGGCAAACGATATTTCGTCTAGGCCGCTTTCGGTTCTTCCGGAAGGACTTTGCGGATCTCGGTCAGGAGCTGGGTTGGGCTGAATGGCTTGGTCAGAAAAATGGTCGCCCCATACGAAGAAGCTTCCTGGCGTGACAGATGACTGGCATTGGCCGTGATCATGATCACCGGAATCTGCTTGGAAGCATCGCATTTTTTTAACTCTCTGAGTGCGGCCAGCCCGTCCATGTCGGGCATCATGATGTCCATGACGATTAATTGGGGTTGCTCGCGGGTGGCCATCTCGATGGCTTCGCGGCCTGTGGTGGCGGAGATCATCCGGTAGCCTGCTCGTTCCAAGTGATGCTGAAACAACCGATGCATCAACTGGTCGTCATCAACTACGAGGATTGTGTTAGCCATTTTGGGTCTCGCTACCCCGTCATAATCAGGAATGTCTGGTCATCATTCAAGGCCATTTTCGTTTGGAATTGTCCGAGCAATTCGAACAATGCCTGTTTCAGTTCCCCGGCTGAGTTCAAACGGGCTCCCGTTTGTTCCAGCCAGACCGTTAACCGTTCCTGACCAAAGCGCTCGCCTTTTTCATTGGCTGCTTCCGTCAGGCCATCCGTGTATAACAACACGCGACTATTGCGCGGTAATTCCACCACCTCATCCGCGAAGACGGTATCGGGTAAAATCCCCAGCGGCATCCCCTCGGGCGAAAGCGCTTTCACACCCGAACCGTCGCCCGGCGCGATCAACAATGGACAATGTCCCGCGCTGGCAGTTACCAGTCGTCGCGATTTGGTATCAATGTAAGCGAGTTGCGCGGTAATGAACATGTCCACGCCCGATAATTCCTCGAACAAAAGCCGGTTCACCCGCGTGAGCAAGGCGGCGGGCTGGTTGGTCAGTTCCGGCGAAGCGCGCAGTACCGTCCGCAAAATCGCGGCGAACATCGCCGCCAGCACGCCTTTGCCCATCACGTCGGCAATCACCAGCAACGCCGCGTCGTCCGTAACTTTTAAAACGTCATAAAAATCGCCCCCGACCGAATGCGCGCTTTGACAGAAGGCCGCGAGTTCAAATTCCGGAAGCTCGGGCAGCTTTTTCAGCAACAGCGATTGCTGGATGGTGCCGGCAATTTCCAGTTCGCGGGCCACCATGCGATTGTTGAACTGTTCTTCCTGAAAACGGGCGTTGACGATTTGAATGGCGAGAAAGTGCGCGAACGTGGCGATGACGTTTGCCTGTCGGGCGGTGAAAATGAGATTGGATTTATTCGAGGATTGCGCGCCACCGGTTTTTCCCAGGACCAATATGCCGATCAGGTTTTCGCCGACAAACACCGGTTGTGCGAGGCCTTGTGAGTCGCGTTTGACCGCCAGAGGATCCGAAGCTTTTATCGGTCGCTGTTCATCAAACCAAACGTCTTTACGCGCGAGCCAGGCCTCCGCTTCAATCGCATCGTGCGGCGAACGCAATGAAAGCGGTTCCAGCTCCAACGCAGTTTCCGAGGCCACCAGGACTGCCAGGCGACCGTCGCCCTGCGCCACACGAAAGACGAACCAGTCCGCGCCCACAATGTTCATCAGGTCGCCCAGCAGGCGTCGGCCAAATTTTTTCAGGTCGGTAATTTTACTTTGCTCCGCGCCGTAGCGGAAAATGGCGGAAAGACTTTCGTAACAGGAACTGAGTTCATCGAGCAGGTCGGTGAGGAGTTGTTCATTGGCGGGCGCTGAAGTGTCGTTGCCTTCTTTTCTCGCAACGACCGGCCGGGCTTTGCGCAGGACCAAAATATTTTCTTTTACTCCGCGCAGATAACCTGTGTCGTCCATCAACGACTGGATTAAAAACAGACCACGGCCGCTGTCGCGGTCCGGGTCCGGCAATTCGATCCGCTCCGGCCAGTCAAAACCAAGCGTGTGATCCGTGACGCGCAGTTCTATCTGCGCCGGTTCACAAATCACCTCAACAGTTATCGGCTGGGTGGCGGAATGTTCGGGCGCATATTTGATCGCATTGTTGCATGCTTCGACCAGCGCCAGATCGCACGCCATCAGGATTTCTTCCGGACAACCCTGTTCGGCGAGGAAGCGATGCACGCTTTGCGCCGCGTGCCGGACCTGTTTGAGATCGCTGGGCAGCGCCAATCGCAAAGTCGCGGGCCGGGAAGCGCCGGGAATTTCGGGCATGAATTATTGTTTTACTATTTCGAACAGGCGATGCATCCGCGTCAGTTCGAGGATTTGTTGGACGGGGGCCGTCGGATTGAGCAACCGCAGCGTGCCACGGCGGCTGCAAACCGTTTTGTGCAGCGCCACCAGCGTGCCGAGGCCGCAACTGTCAATGGACGCCGTTTGTGAAAGATCAATTTCGATATTGCGCTGGCTTTCCGCCAGCGCGGCGCGCGCCAGGTCGCGAACGGAATTGGCGTTGGTCGCGGACAATTCCTGCACGTCGTAGATCCGCAGCGTGTCTCCGTTATCCTGTAGCTTCATGATTCCGTATTTCGAGGTCAGCGTAGCACTTTAGTTTCGCCGCGCAACAGCGATGGAGCGCCGAACCGGGACATCCGCTTTGTGATCCGTTGCGACTTTAATCGCGTCGGCCAGGCGTTGAACTTCGCGTTCGCCAAAATCAGCGGGCAACACGACGTCCGCCCAGCGTTTCTGCGGTACAACAAACTTCGCGTGCATCGGCTCCACAGTCTCTCGGAACTGTTCGCGAACCGAAGCGGCCGTGCGTCCGCGCAAAACCAGGTCGCGAATAAGTCGGCGTTGCAATCGCGTCTGCGACGGGCACTCGATGAAAATTTTCAAATCAAACAAACCGCGCAGTCGCGGGCGGCGCAACAACCATAAACCATCCACGATCACAATGGGTTTGGGTTGCAGGATTTTTTCGCGGGTCAACCGGCAATGCGTTTTGAAATCGTAGCAGGGCAACGGCGTGGAATGGTTGTTCCGCAGCCGGTTGAGCGCGGTTTCCAGACTGGCCCAGTCAATCGCTACTGGATGGTCGAAATTGATTTTCGCGCGGCGGGCGGCGGAAAGTCCCGAACGGTCGCGATAAAAATCATCCAATGAAACGCGGATGGCCATCGTTCTGAATGCGCGTAGAAGTTTTTCGGCCAGCCAGGTTTTCCCCGCGCCGCTGCCGCCAACGATGGCGACCATTAATGGCCGGGGTTTGTTTTTTTTCATCGGGTCCCCGAGGGATGAGTTGCCTGCAAGCTCTGAACGGTTTTGGACAACGGACCCGCAAAGCTTGTCTCGGCGACTGACGTTTTGTTTATGACGCGCTCGAACATGGTTTCCAGTCCATCAATGTAGTGTTCAAAATTAAATTTCTCCCGAACGAATCGCCGGCCGCGTTCGCCCAGGTCGCGGGCGAGTTGTTTGTCGCGCAGCACCTGTTCCACGCGCGCGGCGAACTGCGCCCGATCCATCCATGGAACCAGAAAGCCGTTGTAGCCGTTGAGCAGCCATTCTTGGATTCCACCGGCATCAAAGGCCACGACCGGCAATCCATACCGCATCGCTTCGAGACCGACCGCGCCGAATGGCTCCGGCCAAACGGAACTGACGACCGCCAGACTGGCTTCCGCGTAAAATTTTTGCAACTCCTCCGGCGGTAAATAACCTTTGAACGAAACGCGGTCGCCAAGTCCAAGTTTGCGGTTGAGTTCTTCGCAATGCGCGCGATGACTTCCTTCGCCGAGGATCAGGCATTCGAACGGCGTGCGAACCTGCGCAAGCGATTCCAGCAACACGTCCACGCCTTTGCCGCGAATGATCTGGCCGGCGTAGATGATGAGATTGCGGTCGCTGAAAGAACTTTGCGGCGCGTGGTCGAGAGTCTTTGGAACCGGCGCATGAATTTCAATCTGCCCGGCGGCAAAACCGTTTCGGAGCAATTCCTTTTTCATGTAATCAGTCGCCACGATCATGCGCTGAAATTGGCGGTTGAATTGGATTTCTTTTTTCTTCGCGCGATAGCTCATCCACTTGAATGGAAATCCATGGTCGCGGCTGCGCGCCACCACCGCGCCGCAGGGAAAAATGCAGTGCAGTCCCGCGCCGCGCGTGCAAATGTTGCGCGTGAGTGGAAAATATTTGTAGCTCCGCATGCAGTAGAGGTCGTGGTCATGAACCATCCGGACCACCGGCGTCTGAGCGGCAGTCAGCGACTTGAGCACAGCGAGGTCAGCCATCTTATGAACGTAAACGGCATCCGGTTGAAATTTTTCCAATGCATGTTGGACGACATCGGAATTATCGCGGTCAGCGATTGGAAACAATTCGGAAAAGATTCCGCGCCATTTCGATTCACCCTGGCCGGTCGGCTCGCCATGAATCAACGCGACGGTGTGGCCACGATTTTTCAATTCGGACGCGGTGAGGAACAGGTTGACCTCCGCGCCCGCCATCGCTCCGAAACGGTCGTGAACAAAAAGTAATCGCATCGCG
>JBEEGR010000253.1:0-4359 GCA_041166985.1 Verrucomicrobiota bacterium
CTACGTTTGAGTTCTGTTGACCATCTTTTTTATCTTTTGGCGAGGTTCGATTCACATATTCGAGAAGTTTCAAAGTAAGCGGGTTTTGAACGAATCTAAAGTGGCCTGACAAAGCACACTACAGCGCCATTATGATTTCAGTAACGCCTCCGCATGTTTCCTCGCCGCATCCGTTTGTCCGCCCAACATGCGGGTCAGTTCTGTCACGCGCGCTTTTTTGTCGAGTAAGGTGATTTCAGAAATCGTGCGTCCCGCTTTGATTTGCTTGGTCACGACGTAATGCGCGGTTGCGGTCGCGGCGACTTGCGGGAGATGTGTGATGCAAAGCACCTGTCGCTTGGCCGCAATCTGCCGCATCTTTTCGCCAACGGCATTCGCCGTTTCACCGCCCACGTTTGCGTCCACTTCGTCGAAAATCAGAACCGGAATTTCATCTTCCGCCGCGAGCACGGTTTTCAACGCGAGCATCACGCGCGCGAGTTCGCCGGAAGAAGCAATCGCGCGTAATGGTTTCGCCGGCTCGCCCAGGTTCGGCGCGAATTGAAATTCAATCTCATCAAAGCCTGAACTGGCAGGGACGGCGCGCTGCGCCGTCCGCGACACGTTTAGCGGCGCAATAGTTCCGCCCGCGACTGCGCGGGCGGGGACATCGCAGCGCGATGTCCCGACCTCGTTAGTTGTCATCGCGACATCAAACCTGCTCTGCTTGAAACCGAGATCCGCGAGTTGTTTGCTGACGGCTTTGCTGAGTTGCGGGATGACTTTTTTGCGCTTGGTGGAAAGGCCTTTGCCCGCTTTCAAAAGTTCAGCGTCGAGTTTTTCGAGCGCGGCGTTCAAGCGAGCGAGTTCTTCGTCGCGCTGTTCGAGACTTTGCAGTTTCTGTTTCGCGTCATCGCCGAACGCGATGACTTCGGCGAGCGTCACGCCGTATTTGCGTTTGAGCGAGTGCAACAGGTTCAATCGCTCTTCCAGTTCCTGAAGCCGCGCGGGATCAATGTCCACCTTATCCACGTAATGCGAAAGCTCGCCCTGCAAATCACGCATCGCGCCGACCGCCAGTTCGTGCTGCGACACAATCGTCGCCGCGCCGGAATCGATGCGCTGCAATTCATTCAATGTGCGACCGATGCTGCCAGCCTGCGTGAGCAGCGAGTTTTCATTTTCCGAAAGCAAATCGAGCGCGGTCTGGCTGAGTTGAAGCAATTTCGCGGCGTTGCTGGCGCGCTGATATTCCTGTTCGATCTGTTCGTCTTCGCCGGGTTGCAATTTCGCGGTGCTGATTTCGCTTACCTGAAAGCGCAGCAAATCCAATTGTTGCGCGTAAGTTTTTTCATCCACAATGAGCGCAGTTTTTTCGTTTTCCAAAACTGAACGGCGTTGGACGAGTTCGCCAAAGGCTTCGACTTCGTTCTGTAAACCGCCGTAAGCATCGAGAATGGCGAGTTGGCGCGCGGCGTGCAGCAACGATTGATGATCGTGCGGGCCGTGGATGTCCACAAGCCATTCGCCAATCGTGGTGAGCGCGGCCAGAGTTGTGGGCGAGCCGTTCACAAACTGGCGATTCGCGCCGGCGCTGGTGAAGACGCGCTTGAGCACGAGTTGATTTTCTTCGCACGGTTCCAAGCCGTTCTCTTCGAGAAAACGTTGGAGTCCACGCTTTAGCGTGCTGCTCGAACAAGCTGAAGCTTGAACTCCAACATCGAAGACAGCTTCAACCGAACAATTCTCACTGCCGCTGCGGATGAGTGTGCGGTCGGCGCGTTCACCGAGGACGAGATTAAGCGCGCCGATGATGATGGATTTGCCCGCGCCGGTTTCGCCGGTGATGACGTTGTAGCCGGGCTGCAATTCCAGCGTGAGGTCGTCCACGAGGGCGAGGTTTTTGATGCGCAGTGTCGTCAGCATTCTGAAGCCACAGATAAACACAGATGGACACAGATGCAAAAACGAAAATCGATTCTGGACAATAAAATCTGTAAACTTAAATTCCGAGCATGGCTATGGAACGTTCTGAGTTTATTTCTCGGTTTCTTTACCAGATCCGCGATGACGAGTTTTATGGAAATCCCGGTTCACCGCCAACTGCCAGCGTGATTCAAAAGGTTTCAACTTTTGTCAAAGATGAACTTGGGTTTGAAGCGTATCGCACCTATTTCATTACTTTGGCAGACATCCTCGATGTTTGCGTTGCCGAAGAGATTGCTGCGCGCGGCAGTGGTATTGCGGCCCGCAATGCGTCCAAACATCCACGTGTCGTGGAGCTTTCAAAATTAGATTCAGAGCAACGCGCTGGAATTTCTTCTGCCGCTGCTCAAGGACTGGCGTGGTATGAACAATGCGAAGACCAAAACTGGCTCCAAGATCATTCATTGCGTAATCAGATTAACAAAAGAGTCATGACGGCGATTATTGTCGCCGTTGGCCGAATCAAGAAAGGCTACACACAGTCACAGCTTGCGGCACTCGCGCGCGTCGGCATTTCCTTGCAAACCAGCGACACGTTTGCTCTTCGTGCTCGTGGTGCAATCGTTGAAATTCTTGCCGGGAATTTTATCAATCTGCCGCGCGACGAAGACACACTAACCGCGCTACGATCTCTTCTTGATCGTATCGCTAGTCAGCCCAATGCTGCACCCGTTTTTCAGGCAATGGACAAACTGCATCGTCTCTAATGTCGAGCGACGAAGCTGAACGACTAAACCGAGCATCTTCGCAGTGGCGGTGAGCTATCTCTGTCTTTTCATTCGCCGAATTTTTGGGTTCTGCTAATTTGAAAACGCATGGCGTTTGAATTTACTTTTCTCGGCACCGGCACTTCGCAGGGCGTGCCGATCATCGGCAAGGATTATCCGCCGGAATTTCTGGCAAATCCGAAGAATTGGCGCACGCGACCTTCGATTTACGTCGCCACGGAAAAAACCAAGCTCATCGTGGACACAACGCCGGAATTTCGCGTCCAATGTCTGCGCGAGAAAATCAACTGGCTGGATGCCGTCGTTTTTACCCATGCGCACGCTGACCACATGATGGGGTTGGACGATTGCCGGCGGTTTTGTGATTTGCGCGGCGGGACGGCGCTGCCGATTTATGCGAATGCGGTCACGATGGAAGTGTTGAAGCGCGTTTTTGTTTATGCGTTTCACGATGGACCGTGGCCCAAAGGTTATTTCATTCCCGAACCACATATCGTTGACGGTCTGTTCACGCTGGGTGATTTGGAAATTGTTCCCCTGCCCTTGCCGCATGGTTCAATGAACACAAATGGCTATCTCTTTGTCCAAAACGGCAGGAAACGTCTCGCGTATATGAGTGATTGCAAAGAAGTGCCAATGGAAGTTGTGGAAAAAATCCGCGGTGTGGAAGTCGTGGTGTTGGATGCGCTGCGTCGCGCGCCTCATCCCACGCACATGAGTCTGGACGAAGCATTGACGGCGGCGCGGCGCATTGGCGCTGAACGGACTTACTTCACCCATCTCACACATGATTACGACCACGACCTCGCGCAGGCGGAACTTCCGTCCGGCGTAATGCTGGCTTATGATGGTTTAAAGGTGAGTTGTGCGGAGTAATTTGTGGGTTGGATGTTTTCAATGTAGTTTCACGTGCATCATTCCATGAGGAAAATCTTTTCTTTAACAGCGGTTTTGTTTTTCGCGGCGGCCTTCAATTTGCGCGCGGAATCGGGCAGTGACGTCGTCGTGGTTTACAACACACGCGTGCCGGAATCCAGGGAAGTGGCGGAATATTACGCAAATAAACGGCATGTGCCGGCGAACCAGATTTTTGGTTTCGCGTTAAGCGCCGGCGAAGAAATGTCGCGGGCGGAATTTACTGATTCGCTCGAGAAACCTTTAGCCAAAGCGCTGACGAACAAAAAACTCTGGCGCATGGGTTCGGGAACAATTCCCGCCACGAACGGCGAGCCAAAAAAAGTGGTTCGCAAAGTCGTGGACTCCAAAATTCGTTACGCCGTGCTCTGCTATGGCGTGCCGGTGCGAATTGGCAAGGACCCGGAACTCAAAGAAAAATTTGATGACAACGTCCGTCCGGAGTTGCGCCGCAACGAGGCGGCGGTGGATTCTGAGCTGGCATTGCTTCCGCTCAGCGAAGAAAATTTTAAGCGGGGCGGGCCGTTGGCGAATCCTTTTTTTGCCGTAACCAACGCCACCTTGTTTCATCCAACCAACGGCATTCTGATGGTCGCGCGACTCGATGGTCCGAGCGCTGCGATTGCGCGGGGCCTGGTGGATAAAGCGATTCAAGCGGAGACGGACGGTTTGTGGGGTCGAGGCTATTTTGATGTGCGGAATATAACGGACGCGAGCTACAAGCAGGGCGACGATTGGATTCGCGGCGCTT
>JBEEGR010000254.1:0-5478 GCA_041166985.1 Verrucomicrobiota bacterium
GCTTTTTATTATCGGCGGACTGACAGCGGCCGCGTTCGGCTACCTGACGCCGATCCCCGCGGCGATACTTCACGTGACCGGCACTTTCATCGTAATTTTCAACAGCGCGCGTCTCGTCCGCAAAGGCGAGGAATTGGAGCATTTTCATCCGGAGACGACCGAACCGCCTCGCAAGGCTTCGGGGCAGTTGACGCCGAAGCTGGCGTGAACTTTTCCACGTATGCCGAAACTTTACGAATACTTCGGCCTGCGAATTTATTTTTACGCGAACGAACATGAGCCGGTTCATGTTCACGGATTTTATCAAGGCCACGAGAGCAAAGCCGAACTTGTGATTGAAAATGGAGTCATCGTTGGAATCCGTATTTTGCGGGTCGCGGGAATGCAACCGCTGACCGGAAAGGCGCTGTTGGATTTCAAGTTGTTGGTATCACGAAAGGGTGATGATATTATGCGGAAGTGGATTGAATTTTTTGTCCGTCACCGGCAGATTAAGACTGAAATCATCACCCGGAAATTAAAATGATCGCGTTGGAAAAAAAGAAGTCGCGGATGCCCAAAATTGTCCGTATCGAATCGGCGGAATATGTGCCTCCCTATAAACTGCGCCTCCGTTTCGACAACGGCCACAAAAGCCTGGTGGATTTCGCGCCGTTCCTGAGCCAGTCGCGCAATCCGGCGATTCTGGCGTATCATGATCGAAAGCGTTTCCGTAAATTCACCATCGAGGACGGTTTCCTGCATTGGAATGATTTCGACCTCATCTTTCCAATGGCGGATTTGTATGAAGGGAAAATTTCCTAACGGAATATGGAAATAATAAGCCGGTAGTTTATTTTTATGCCCGTCGTTGAACCAAAGCCCCAATCGCCAATAGGAAATCAAAAATCCGAGGAAGTC
This sequence comes from Verrucomicrobiota bacterium, assembly GCA_041166985.1. Classification (GTDB taxonomy): domain Bacteria; phylum Verrucomicrobiota; class Verrucomicrobiia; order Limisphaerales; family DASXHY01; genus DASXHY01. The sequence goes on from JBEEGR010000254.1 coordinate 901, forward strand.
GTCATTTCCGTTCGGGGACTGACAAAAGTTTTCAAAGATTTCTGGGGTCGTCCCAAAGCGCGTGCGGTGGACAATGTGGATTTTGAAGTCCGGCGCGGCGAAGTGTTTGGTTTGCTCGGGCCAAATGGTTCCGGCAAATCCACCACGGTGAAGATGCTGCTCGGTTTGCTTTATCCGACCAAAGGGCACATCGAGGTTTTTGGTCATTCGCCGCGTCACGTGGCCACCAAGTCGCGCATTGGTTATCTGCCGGAGGAATCGTATCTTTACCGCTATCTCAACTCGCGCGAGACGCTGGATTTTTTCGGGAATCTTTTTGAGTTGCCGAAAAACGACCGCGAAAATCGCGCGGAGCAATTGCTCGAAATGGTCGGCTTGAGCAAAACACAATTGCGCGCGGTCGGTGAATTTTCCAAAGGCATGCAACGCCGCATTGGGCTGGCGCAGGCGCTCATCAACGATCCCGACCTCGTCATTCTGGACGAGCCGACTTCCGGCCTCGACCCGATTGGCTGCCGCGAGGTGAAGGATCTGATTCTCGCGCTCGCGCGACGCGGCAAGACGGTGATTCTGAGCAGTCATTTGCTTTCGGATGTGGAAGATGTTTGCGATCGCGTGGTGATTTATTATGGCGGAAAAATCCAGGCGATGGGCACGTTGAAGGAATTGCTCGCGACGCCGGACGCGGTGCGCATCACGACGCCGGTGTTGCCGCGCGCAACGATGGAGCGCGTGTTGGAATTGATTCGCAAGGATGTCGCGGCGGACAAAATCCGCGTGGATAATCCGACGCAGAATCTTGAAAGTTATTTTCTCGATGTCGTGCAGAAAGCGCGCGCGGCGCAGGAAACGAGCGGCGCACAATCCGGCGCGCGGGTCGCGGCTTACCTGCGCGGCGATGCGGAAGCGAAACCAGCGACCGACAAACTTCTGGAACGGCTCACATTGCCACAGACCGCACCGGTGATTCCGGCGGCAGTTCAGAAATCCGTCCCCTCCGTGGATGAAAAGAAGCTGGATCAACTGATGAAAGCCACGGAACCGGTTGCGCCTTCACCCAAGCCAATGCCTAGTGAAAATAAGCCGGTGGATTTGGCGAAGGCGGATGAGAAACTGTCGTCGCTGTTGAATAAACCAAAATAGTCACGGCTCGACGGAGTCTCGCCCTACCCTAAACAAACATGCAACGCCTGCTCGCCATCACCTGGTTGACCTGGAAAGCCGCTTTTCGGTTTCGGCTGTTTCTGGTGATTGCCGTCCTGCTGCTGGCGGCGGTCGTCGGCTTGCCGATTTTAATCAAGGACGACGGCACGGCGCGCGGGTTCGCGCAGATTCTGCTGACTTACACATTGAGCGTGATCACGGCGTTGCTCGGTTTGTCCACGCTCTGGCTTTCGTGCGGCACGCTGGCGCGCGACATTGAGGAATGCCAGATGCAGGTCGTCGCGGTGAAGCCGATTGCGCGCTGGCAGATCTGGCTGGGCAAATGGCTCGGGATCATGTCGCTCAACGCCGCATTGCTCGCGTTGTCCGGCGCGAGTGTTTACGGGCTGTTGCAATGGCGGGCGACGCGGTTACCGGCGAATGAGCAAAAAGTTTTGCGCAATGAAGTCCTCATTGCGCGCGGTTCGGCGCGGGAAGCGAATATGGATGCGGAGATTGATCAGGAAACCGAGCAGGTTTTGCAGGAGCAGTTGAAGAAAAGTCCGGTGACGAAGGCCGATCTCCCGGAAGTGCGCCGGCAGATTCGCGAGCAGGTCAAAGCGGCTTATCAAGTGGTTCCCTCCAGAGCGATTCGCCTGTGGAAAATTGATTTTGGTTTCCGAAAGAATGCGTTGCGCGATCAACCGCTCCAACTCCGGGTCAAATTCAATTCGGCGGAGAAAAGCCCGACCGGCACGTTCACCGCGCTTTGGCACGTGGGCGTTCCGCAGAAAACCCGTTTATGGGAAAGCGAACCGATGAGCCTCGCGCCGGACACCGTTCACGAGTTTGAAATTCCCGCCGGCCTGATTGATGACGCGGGCGTGCTGACGATTCAGTTTCTTAACCCGAACGATACGTCGCTGTTGTTTTCGCTGGAGGACGGCATGGAAGTGCTTTTTCGCGAGGGAAATTTCGGGCTGAATTTTGTTCGTGGCCTGGGAATCATCTTTTGCTGGATGGCGCTCCTGGCAGCCATGGGACTGGCCGCCGCCAGTCTGCTCACGTTTCCGGTGGCGGCATTTTTCTCGCTTGCCATGTTGGTCATGACGTTTTCAAGCGGGACGCTGGCGACGGTGGTTTCGGAACGCAGCATCATCGGCTTCGTGGGTGAGAAGGGCGAATACAAGAATTCCATACTCGACATCGTGATCGTGCCGTTTTTTCACGCGGCATTGACGGTGATCAACCTGGCCAAGAACTTTTCGCCGATTGACGCCTTGAGCACCGGACGCAGCATTCCGTGGACGGAACTGGCAATGGCCTTCAGCCAGATTGTTTTGCTGCTCGGCGGAATTTTTGCGGTCATCGGCATTTTAATCTTCAACCGCCGTGAACTGGCGACTGCCCCGGGAAATCAATGAACCCGCGCCTGAAAAAGATTTTATTGGTGGTGCTGGCGATTGCGTTGCTGGCGGGCAGCAGCACGTTGCAGAACTCGCTGAACCGGGATCGCGACAAGCTGGGTCTCACATATATCGCGCCTTTGGAAAACGCGCCGCCGGTGCTGGCTTTTACGACCGTGGCCTTGGGAGGTTTTCGCGGGTTGATTGCCAATATGTTGTGGGCGCGCGCTTCCACTTTGCAGGAGGAAGATAAATTTTTTGAAATGGCGCAGTTGGCGGATTGGATCACAAAACTGGAACCGCACTTCTCGCAGGTCTGGATCTATCAGGCCTGGAACATGGCTTACAACATTTCCGTGAAGTTCAAGGATTTCCCCGACCGCTGGCGCTGGGTGCAGAGCGGCATCGAATTATTGCGCGACGAAGGCCTGCGATACAACCCGAACGACGTGCTCATCCACCGCGAGCTGGCTTGGTTCTTCCAACACAAAATGGGCGCGTTCACGGACGACGCGAGCCTGTATTACAAGCAGCAATGGGCGAACGCGATGGCGGAAGTTTTCGCGAAACAAAAACCGAACCTCGACGAACTGATCCATCCGCAAACACCGGATCAAACCAATCGCGCCACGTTGCTTCGCGAAAAATATAAAATGGACCCGCAGTTCATGAAAGATGTGGCGGAACGCTACGGGCCGTTGGAATGGCGATTGCCCGAAGCTCACGCCATTTACTGGGCCGCTCGCGGACTGGAAGAGGCGAAGCGGAATCCATCGAAAGTTAAGCCGGACGATTTGATCATGCTTCGCCGCGTGATTTATCAGTCCATGATGCTGAGTTTCATGCGCGGCCGGTTGACGGAAAATCCCTTTGAGAAGGTGTTCGAGTTCGGTCCCAATCTCGACATCGTTCCCAAGGTCAACGACTCCTATGAAGAAATGTACGCAGCCGAAGCCGACCCCGGGCAGAAGGTGGGCATTCTCAGGGCGCAACGAAACTTTTTGCGCCAGGCCGTTTACTTTCTTTACGTTCACAACCGCATGGCGGACGCGGCGAAGTGGTTCAAATATCTCGGGCAAAAATTTCCCAACCAATCGATTCTGGACAGCGATCCCAGGGCTTTGCCTGCCACGCTCACGCTCGATGAATACGCCGTCGCCTGCGTGGAAACCGACCTGAACGAAACCTCGCGCGACCGGGTGATTTCCATGCTCGAAGGCCTATTGATGACCTCCTATAACAACATGTTGATCGGTGAAGAAGACCGCGCCACCGGACTTCGCCTGCTCGCACGCAAGGCCTGGGAGATTTACCAGACCAAAGTTCCCGCCGAGCGCCAGGATGCCATGGGCCTGCCGCCGCTGGAGCAAATCAATCGCGACGTTGTCACTCGGCTGCTCGATCCGGAACAAGGTATGCCGCCGGAAATGCGCGCCGTGTTGCGGACGAAACTCGGGATGCCCAAAGAAACGGCGCCGTCGGAGGCGACTCCCGCACCGGCGGCCAAAACCTGAGAAACGCTCCGACGGAAACAAATTCTCAGTCGCTTTCAACTTCGTCGGACAATTCATTCTTGTCGCCGGCCTGCCGTGGAAAATGTTCCGCCAAAAGTTTTCCCGCGCGCTTGATGGCGTGAACAATCCCAGGCGTGAATTCCGATTTAAGAAAATGGCCGGTCATCGTTTCCGCCAGTTCCTTCCAGAACCGGTCGCCGCATTTTTCGTGAATGCCCGCGTCGCCGATCACCGCAAACTTGTGCGCGCGCGGCGCGACAAAAATCAGCACGCCGTTGCGTTCGTGCGTTTTCACCATGCCCAGTCGCTCAAATTCCTTTTGCGCGGCGGCGATCGGGTTGTCCGTCAGTTTGTGGCTGATGAAGACGCGGATTTCCCCGGAAGTCTGCTGTTCCGCGTCACGAATCGCCGCGACGATTTCGTCATGGCGCAAATGATCTATAAAATTCTGTCCGCGCATATTACCAGCTCCCTCCCGCGCCGCCGCCGCCAAAGCTGCCGCCGCCTCCGGAACA
>JBEEGR010000255.1:0-2964 GCA_041166985.1 Verrucomicrobiota bacterium
TGAGTTTGTTTTCGTCGGTCCAGATGGCCCGCATTTCCGGGCGGGAATAACGCTGAATCATGGCGCAAACTTTACGTGAATCGTTTAAACGTTAAAGCGTTAAATCGTCGGGCATGAACCGTTGGAGTCCAAGCTTCAGCTTGTTCGACATCCATGCAGAAACCGGGAACACGCTAATGCGTGGACTCCAACTTTAGCGCTTCGCCATTTTTGACCGCGCGGCTTCGAGAATTTTTCGCTCAGGCTCAGTCAGGCTTTGGATGCCGTGTTGGGAGATTTTGTCGAGAATGGGATCCACTTCGCGGCTGATAAATTCTTCGGACGGCAGGTCGGTCGCATCCGGTTTTGCTGCCAGCCAAGACGGTGATTTGGATTTCGCGCTGCTAGGCTTTCTTTTTTGTGAGCCAGATTTAAAAATTTTCCAGTTGAACCAGTCTTCCCAGACTGTGCTCCAACGCACATAAGCCAGCCCAAGCAGAATGCCGCCGAGATGCGCCGCGTGAGCAACGTTGTCGAATGGAACAAGGGTGCCGAACAACGAAAGACCGCCGAGGAACATCAAAAAATATTTGGCGCGAATGGTGACGGGAAAAAAATAAACCCACGCCGTCATTTCCTGCATTGGATTCAGCGAACAGAAAATCGCAATCACACCGCAAATCCCCGCCGAGGCTCCAACGACTGGAATATCCAGATGATTCGGCAGGAGAAGGGTGACAATAATTTGAAGCAAGCCGCCAATAATGCCGGCGAGCAGATAGAGGAGGAGAAATTTTTTCGGGCCGAGCAGTTGTTCGACTGGTCGCCCAAAGAAATAAAGTCCCAGGCAATTGAACAAAACATGCCATGGCCACGGCGTGGAATGCAGGAACTGGAACGTGAACAGTTGCCAGATTTTTCCGGCCTTGATTCCGGCCACCGTCAAACCCAGATGACTGATCACATCCCAACGGCCGTAAAACAGCAACAGGCTTTCAATCACGAATGCCACGATGAGCACGACAATCAGTTTTATCGTGACGTTCGGCGCGTGATACGGATCGCGCATGTAATGTCGATCAGCCAGTCCCATCGCTGATGAAGTTAGTGGTGAAGAAACGTTTTTTCAACGTGGTTCTACTACGACCAATTGTGTCAGTGAAATTAAACTGCCGGATGTCGGCGGACCAGCGCCAGTCCGGTCAGGATGCCGCCGAGATGGGCGGCATGAGCGACATTGCCCCCGAGAATTGTTTGGATGACAGAATTTGGAAAACCAATTCCCAGAGCCGCCACGATCAGGCAAAACCACAACAGCGATTTCGCCTTCATGTTGACTGGAATGACATAGAACAACAGCATCGTGAGCCGGCGGGTCGGATACAACATCGCAAACGCCGCCACGACGCCGAAGACGCCCGCCGACGCGCCGACGACGGAAATGGGAGAACCATCTGGTGAGTATGCAAAGTAATGGGGCCAGAGATACGAGACGAGCATTTGAAACAACCCGCCAATGACGCCGCTCAGAAAATAGAGTGTGAGAAAGCGCGGTTTGCCCAGTTCAAATTCCACTTCCCGGCCAAAAATAAACAACGCCCAGCAGTTCAGCAGGAGATGCATCACACTACCGTGCATGAACTGGAAGGTGAGCAATTGCCAGAGGTAGCCATGCAGCAGACCTTCGAGACTCAACGCGAGATAGGCGCTATCAATCAGCCGGGGCATCAAAGTGACTTGGAAGACGTACGCGACAATGTTCAAAGCGAGCAGGACAATTGTCGCCGACCAGTTCACACCGCCGGCAGGCTGTCGCATATAATCGCGTTCTGATAACATGACCAGACAGTAGCCGGAGCCGCTGCGTTTTTCAACGAACTTGCTCGCTGAAGAGAACAGTTTTTCCCATACCACAAGAACAAGAGACGGTGTGGCGTCAGGCATCCCTGTCGCCCGGATTGGCACCCGAAGGATTCGCGGACGAGAAATTTTTCATCGCCTTTCCGCCGGGCAGGATGCCCGGCTCTACGGCAGGCAGGGATGCCTGACGCTACACTTGAATCACCTTCACTCGCAACTCAAGTCGAGGCCGTGAGCGTCCGTTACCAAACCATTTTCAGATTCCGTGATGAGCAAGGTTTTGATTCCCGGGCGAAGCTGGGAGATTTTTTCGTGGCCGGTCTTGCCACCAACGAGCAGGGCGGTGGAAAGGGCGTCCGTTTCAGTGGCAGACGGCAAAACGACGGCGGCCAACACGCTGTTTTGAACGGGATTTCCGCTGCGCGGGTCCAGCACATGACCGAAGTTTTTCCCGTTCGACTCAAAAGATTTTCCCCATACGGCGGAGACGGAGAGAGATTCATCGCGCAACGGAATAGACGTGAGCAGAGTAGCGCAGGCGTCTCGCCTGCGAACCGATTCAGAAGATTCTGATGACAGATCACTGAGACACGCAGGCGAGACGCCTGCGCTACTTTCCGGAGTTTCAATCGCAACCTTCCAATACTCCGCATCCGGCGGCTGACCAATCGCATGCACGGTGCTGGTACCGCCATGAATCAGCGCGCTGGTCACACCGGCTTCGCGAAGAATTTCCGCGGCTTTTTCCACCGCATAGCCTTTGCCGATGGCGCCGAGGTCGAGCATAACGCCCGGACGCTCAAAGCGCACGGTGAAGTCGGATTCATTGAGGTGAACGAGTTTCATTCCGATTTTGTTTCGCGCTTCGGCCAGTTCATCGGCATCGGGAATTTTTCCACTACCGTTCATGAATCCCCAACAGCGCACCAGGGGCGCGATCGTGATGTCAAATGCACCGTCCGTTTCGTTGCTGAGTTGTTTCGCGCTTTTGAGCAGGGAAAACAATTCAGGCGAAACACGAACCGGTTGTTGCGCGGCGCAGGCGTTCAGTTGGGAGATTTCGCTGCCGGGGCGATAAAGGCTGAGTTGCGCTTCGAGCCGTTCCACTTCATTAAGCGCTTCTTC
>JBEEGR010000256.1:0-5519 GCA_041166985.1 Verrucomicrobiota bacterium
GAAGCATCGCCACCGCACCAATTGTAACCGGGCAATGCATTTCCATCGTCGGGATTGGGCGGGAAAAAATCATTGTTATCTCCGCCATACATCACCATTGCCATCATGATCTGTTTGCCCGCGTTCAAACATAAAACCCCTTGCGCCTTTTGCTTGGCCTTGGAAAGCGACGGGAGCAGCAGCGCGGCCAGAATCGCGATGATGGCGATGACCACCAAAAGTTCAACCAAAGTGAATGCCCGCCCGGATTTCATCCTCAATGAGACACGGACAAAGCGATTTTGTTTCAAGTTATTATTAATCCCATCAGTAAATGTCCGCCGGACAACAAAACCGGACAACTATTTTAAATTGTTTTGGGCGGAGTGCGGCTGTGTCCCGCGCCGCGCGGGATCAGCCGCAGCAATCTGGCAATGACCGCTGCCGTGAAATAATCCGTCCGGCAATGGCAACTTGCTGTGGCTGGTCTCCGAGACACAGCCGCGCTCCACTGTGGCGTCAGGCATCCTGCCTTTACGGTAGAGGGCGCGCATCTTGCTGCCCGGAAAAAGCGACGGCGTTTTTGCGACTCTCGAAAGTTCCAAGCGGCTTGGCAGTGAGTTTGTTCCCGCCGGGCTGGAAGCCACGGCTCTACGGCAGGCAGGATGCCCGCCGCGACGTGCCTGCGCCGCGCAAAGCTATTTCGCTTTTTCCACGACGAGCATCTCAAGCGGCGGAGAACGCCAAGTGGAAAATGAGGGGCCTAACGAAGCTGAACTTCTGCGCGAGACTACTGATTATCGAAAGTTGAATTGCAAAAGTGTTCACAATCACTGTGGTCTGTGTTAAGACTGGCGCGTGGATTTCTTTGGTCAACAGGAGCGGGCGCGAAGGCAAACCCGGTTGTTGCTGTGGCTTTTCGCTTTCGCGGTAATCGTTGTCGTGGCACTGAGCAACCTGGTCATCGCTTCGGTTGTTCACGTTTTTCGACATCCCCTTTTGTCGGACGTCTGGTGGAACCCCATGACATTTGTGATCACGGCCTTTTTCTTTTTCGGAGAAGCGCTGGTGCATCCGGTTCATACTCTAAAATCAATCTGGGAGCCTCACCTGTTTGTATGGATTACGGCGGGCACGCTGATTCCCATTGCGACGGGCTGCCTTTACGAAATCCGCCAACTCTCTCAAGGCGGGCCGGCCGTAGCAAAATTATTGGGCGGACGACGGGTGGATATTGCCACCACGGACGCTGCCGAAAAGAGATTGCGCAATGTAGTAGAGGAAATGGCGATTGCTTCGAGCCTGCCTCTGCCGGAGATTTATGTGCTCGACCGCGAACGCGGGATCAATTCGTTTGCGGCGGGACATACACGAGACGATGTGGCCATCGGCGTCACGCTGGGTTGTATGAAATTACTGACGCGCGATGAACTGCAAGGCCTCATTGCGCATGAATTCAGCCACATCCTGAACGGCGACACGCGCCTGAATATGAAACTGATGGGGCTGTCGCACGGACTTTTCTGGCCGACAATGGTTGGCCGCATTCTGTTGCGCGGCACCCCAGAAGCCCCGCCGATGGACGAATCCATTTTTGATAAAAACGCGTCGGAGATCAGCAAAGTCCTGGCACCGCTGGCCTGCTTTTTTCTTTTGCTCGGAAGCATAAGTTCGCCGCTGGTGCGCTGGATCAAAAGCATGATTAGCCGCGAGCGCGAATGGCTGGCTGACGCCGCAGCGGTGCAGTTCACCAGGAACACGGCGGGCATCGAAGGGGCGTTGAAAAAAATCGGCGGCTTGCCCAAACGAGGCCGGCTCGACAGCCCGCGCGCGGAAACCGCGAGTCATTTTTATTTTGCCAACTGTGTTCACGAACCATGGCTTGAATTTCTGTCCACCCATCCGCCCTTAACGAAACGGATTCTCGCCATTGATCCAGAGTTCGACGGACAGTTTCAACACATCAAATCCCTGCCTTCACATGATGCGAAATTTGATCGCATCTACGAAAAAAGCGTTAACCGGATGCGGGTCGAAGCAGAAACCTGCAAAGGGCGGGAATGAATCACTTCGCAGTGATAACGACGTAATTCTTTTTGCCTTTGCGCAGCAGGAGATGCTTGCCGAAGAGTAAATCGTTAGCGGTGACGGCGCGTTGAAAATTGGCTTCGCGCACGTTGTTCAGATACGCGCCGCCGCCTTCGATGTCTTTTCGCGCCTGGCCTTTCGACGGGCAAAGGCCGGAATGAACGATTAAGTCAACGAACGGGAAACCTGCCCCTTCGAGTTTGGATTTCTCGATTTGTTTTGTGGGCACTTCGCCGACAAGGCAATGGAAGAAATCTGTCTTTGAATTTAACAAGTCTAAGTTCTCCCCAAACAGAACACGGCTGGCAACATCCGCATTAATCATCTCCACTTCTCCATGAATCAAAGTCGTCATCTCTCTTGCCAATTTTTTGTGTGCTTCGCGCGCACCAGGATTCTCCGTGTGTTTCTTTTCGAGAGCAGCGATTTCCTCACGCGACAGGAACGTAAAAAATTTCAGATAGCGAATGACATCGGCATCGGACGTGTTGATCCAGAATTGGTAGAAGCGATAGACACTGGTTCGTTTCGGATCGAGCCAGATGGCGCCGGCGGCGGTTTTGCCGAACTTGCTGCCATCAGTATTGGTGATGAGCGGGAGCGTGAGGCCGAAGACGTGTTGACCGAGTTTCTTGCGCGTGAGTTCAATGCCCGCCGTGATGTTTCCCCACTGATCGCTGCCGCCGATTTGCAATTCGCAATTCTGGTCGCGACGCAGCACGTAAAAATCAAACGCCTGAAGCAGCATGTAACTGAACTCGGTGTAGCTGATGCCGACTTCGCGGTCTTCCATGCGGGCGCGGACAGATTCTTTGGCGACCATTTGGTTGACGGAAAAATGTTTCCCGATGTCGCGCAGGAAATCGAGAAACGAAATTCCCGACGTCCAACTGGCATTGTCTACGAGGCGCGCGGGATTTTGTTTGGTTTCAAAATCAAGCAGCTTGGCCAGTTGAACTTTTACGCTGGCGATGTTGTGGTCGAGAATTTCCTTGGTGAGCAACTGGCGCTCGGCCGTTTTGCCGCTCGGATCGCCAATGGAGCCGGTCGCGCCACCGGCGACGGCAATCGGATGATGGCCGAGCAATTGAAAGCGGCGCAGCGCGAGCAGGGGAACGAGATTGCCGACGTGCAGGCTGTCGGCGGTGGGATCGAAGCCGCAGTAAAGCGTGAGCGGACTGGCGGTGCGTTTAGTCAGTTCGTCGCGGTCAGTGCAATCGGCAATCAAGCCGCGCCATTGCAGTTCATCCAAAATGCTCATCGGACGAAAGACTAAATTGGGAATTGCGGATTGCCAACACTGACTTTTTAAAACAAAAAACAGGCGAGCCGAAAGGCTCGCCTGTTTGCGTAATTGTTTAGAAACAGAATTACTCGGCTTTCGGCTCTTCTTTGACGGCTTCGTCGGCGGCGTCGAAGGCGTGTTGCAGCGCGACGAGGTCTTCGCCGGGTTTCAACGCGTCGAGCACGGCTTGTTCAGCTTTGAGCTGTTCAGCGGAGTAGTTCGCGGCTTTGACGGACAGACCAATACGGCGATCCGCTTTGTCAATCTTGATGACGCGCGCGGTGACTTCCTGGCCGACCTTGAGCACGTTCTTGATTTTCTCGACGCGCTCTTCGCTGATTTGCGAAATGTGCACGAGGCCATCAATATCGTGTTGCAAGCCGACGAATGCGCCGAAGCTCGCGAGCTTGGTGACCTGGCCGTTGACGAGGTCGCCGACTTTGTAGAGCTGGTCAATGTTCGCCCACGGATCGGTGGAGAGTTGCTTCACGCCGACAGCGATACGCTGATTGGCTTTGTCCACTTCGAGCACAACGGCTTCGACTTCGTCGCCTTTTTTGAAGACTTCGGACGGATGATTGATTTTGCGCGTCCAGGAAATGTCCGAGACGTGAATCATGCCGTCGAGGCCTTCTTCGAGTTCGATGAAAGCGCCGTAACTGGTGAGATTGCGAATCTTGCCTTTGACGTGAGCGCCGGGCTTGTATTTTTCCTGAGCCTGGTCCCACGGATTGGTTTCAAGCTGGCGGACGCCGAGGGAGATTTTCTGCTCTTCGCGGTTGATACCGAGCACGACGGCTTCGATTTCCTGGTCCTGCTTGAGAACGTCGGAAGGTTTCGCGATGCGTTTGGTCCAGGAGAGTTCGGTGACGTGAACCAAACCTTCAACGCCGGCTTCGATTTCCACAAACGCGCCGTAAGGCACGAGGTTGACGACTTTGCCTTTGACCTTGGTGCCGATCGGATACTTGGATTCGATCTGGTCCCACGGATTGCTCATCTTCTGCTTGAGGCCGAGGCTGACGCGTTCTTTCTCGCGGTTGATGTCGAGGACGACCACGTCAATGTCCTGTCCGACTTTCAAAACTTCGGATGGATGACCAATGCGGCCCCAGCTCATGTCGGTGATGTGCAGCAAGCCATCAATGCCGTTGAGGTCAATGAACGCGCCGAAATCGGTGATGTTCTTGACGGTGCCTTTGCGGATGTCGCCCGGAGTCATGTCGCCGAGAAGTTTCTGGCGGCGTTCGGTGCGTTCCTGCTCGATGAGTTCGCGGCGGGACAGAACGATGTTTTGGCGTTCCTGGTTGATTTTGACGACTTTGAAATCGTAATTGTTGCCAACGTATTGTTGGAGATTCTTCGGGGTCATCACGTCAATTTGTGACGCGGGCAAAAAGGCCTCGACGCCGATGTTGACGAGCAGGCCACCTTTGACGACGGCTTTGACTTTGCCATTGATGATGCCGCCTTCGTTGCAGATGGTCAGGATTTTGTCCCAGTTCTTTTTGAACTCCGCTTTTTCGCGGGACAGGATGACCATGCCTTCTTTGTCCTCGAGTTTTTCGATGAGGACGTCGATTTGGTCGCCGACTTTGACGGCTTTGATGTCGTCAAATTCGCTGCCGGAGATGACGCCTTCGCTTTTATAACCGATGTCAACGAGCGCTTCTTTGTTGCGGACTTCGATGACGGTACCTTTGACAATTTCGCCTGCGGCAAAGCGGGTATAGCTTTGCTTCATGGCTTCTTCCATTGTGAGCATAATATTACTGACGGACGTGAACTGCGGGAGACTTGGTAGCGGATGCTTCCGAAGCTCCATTGCCTAACGACCAGCGTTGCAGTGGCAACAGAGGTTAAAAGGTTAGGTTGTTCGTTAACTTCTTTTCTCAGCCTCAATGAACATCCACCCTCCGCAGTAACTGCTACAGAGGACGGGTCCGCACACGCGGCGTTCAGGCGGGGGCAAGATACTCCGCAGCGGGTCGAACACAAGGCGAAATTTCCGCGTAACGGAACCCGCGCGGATGAATTCTGAGCATAACTTCAGCGAAAAGGGCCGCCAGCTAATCCGTGATGAATTTCAACGCGAGAAAAAAGTTGGGGAAATCACTTGGGTAGATAGAGCCGAAGTGCAGTTTATTTTTAATGTAGGTTATTTGCT
>JBEEGR010000257.1:0-4245 GCA_041166985.1 Verrucomicrobiota bacterium
CCGCAAACCCAAGAGGATCTGTTGAAATCTCAAATGAAACCCTTTCTCCTAGTGCGGGTTGACTAAGCTTCAGTTTCACGGAAACCAGGTATTTCCCAGGTTTAAGTATAAATAAGGTCCCAAGGTCCACACGCCATTCGCGGTGTTCCCCCGGCTTCAGCTCTTTTTCAGAAGGAGTCGCGAAATGCATACCATAATCTATCACGGAATCCTTTCCGAGAGGCGTCATCTCGGGCGTGGCTTTATTTGAATCCACGAGATGGATTCCTAATGTGCGAATCCAATTCATATAGAAGACCGACTTTGGGCCGGCATTGGTGATTTTCACGACCATCTCAACCGGCTGGCCCGCTGAAACTGCGTCAGGCAGTGATACCTCGGCAGTGACATCATTTTTTTCCAAGGATGTTTTCATAATTTCTCTATTTTGTAATGACTGGCAGGATGAACTCGCTAAAACAAGGCCGAACAAGCCGGCGCGCAAAACGAGCGCGAGGCAGAGGATGAGCTTGGGTTTCATGGTTTGCCCTGACTTTTTTCAATTTCGTGACAATACAATTTACCGTTCATGCTCACGACAACCCCGGACAATTCACTTAATGGAACTTTTTGAAACATGTAGAACATATAGTCGTTTGAATAATCACCGAAACCTCCAATCGAAACGACCGATGGTTTGCTTGATTGTGGAATTGAAGTGCCATCGGTTTTCAAAAGCCAAACTTGTAAATCCAGATTATTCGAATTTGACATCGGCTCGCCATTTTTCCTGCTGCCAATCGGCACTTGTAACGAAAAGCCTGAAGATTGTTCCCTGAAAATTGCGTGACCCAGTTTTGGCAAATCAACGCTGCCTTGAGGGTTGACGATTTTTGCAACCGACAAATTTGTTAACGTGATGGCATTTGTCCCGTTTGCGCGGGATAAAACAAGCCCGCCGCTCAAAACGAGCGCGAGGCAGAGGATGAGTTTGGGGTTCATGGTTCGCATATACGGATTTACCATCCGAAGTTCCAAAAATCTAGGATAGTAAATTTTCCGTTTTCCTCTCGAATCAAAACTTGAAGCTCATGACCGCTCGATATTCCATCCTTGGATTTCAATCCAAATGAATAAATCGCGCATGGCTTGCCATCCAAATAGTATTTGGAATCTTTCTCGACTCGGATCAGTTTTCCTACGCGAACGGGATACTTTTCCCACTTCTGGATGTATTCATTCGCCCTCATTCCCGGCATCGCCAATCCTTGCAAAATGTTCCAATCCTCGCTGTTGATTGCATTCGTCACCATCTCATATGTGCCTTGCTGTATCGGGGCGATGGGCGTGCCCGACTTTTTGGCGGCGGAACAGCCAAACAAACCGCCGCTCAAAACGAGCGCGAGGCAGAGGATGATTTTTAGGTTCATGGTTCGCTTTAATGCAGTTTTGGTTCTTGCGGGAATATCCCGCTTCCGCACTCATAACCAAGCTCATTTAATTCTGCGCCTTCAGTTCCGTGCCTTCAAATGGAATTGCGGTCGTCTGAACATTCAATAACGGTCCCAATTCAAAGATATTCGTGTAGCCATAACTCCGGAGTGAAGTGTAGGTGGAAATATTGAGTGACGCGGAGGGAGCTTTGGAAGCGAACGACACGGGGCTGCCTTCAAAGTTGTTATTGCAGTAGATCAATATCTTTGTGTCCTTCGCGGGAATCACTTTTTGCAACGACGCGGCGGTAAAGTCCGTGAACGGAATACTGATAGCGCCTCGAATATGCCGGAGTTCGTATTTGGAAGCGCTTCTTGCATCCAACAGAACGGCGCTTTTGTCCGCCATGGCTGTAAGAAACTGTGGTTCTGTCAGACGATGCGATTCTCGTTCGCTGGCGGAAACGGCCACGATTTTTTGAAATGTTTTGTAATCGATCAGCCGATTCGGAATTTCCTCGGCAGCGAGAACGGCGGCGCTGCTGAAAAGTAAGGCGAATAGAAATGTTTTCATATGCAGCAGTTCTATTTGGAATTGCGTCCGTTGTACGATTCCCATTGCATGGTTTTGCGCGTGGCAGAATCGTATTTGCCTTTTTGAAGCTGCTGGCTGCGGTCGCGAAGATTTTTTGTCTCGGAACGGATTTGAACCTGCACTGAAGCGGGCGCGTTTTTATAATTCGCATCAAGCAGGTCTGCCTGTTGATCCAGTTTCTGCGCCGCTTCGCGATAATTTCCCGCATCCGCCGCCGCCAGCGCTTCGTCCTTGGTGACGGCGGTCAGGAAAAGTTCCTTCTCGGCCACGATGGAACCGCGAACGGAATTGATCGCTACGGATTTGTCTTCGGTGAATTTAATTTGCACGGCTCCACTGGCGACCTGTTCCGCACCGTCGTTGAGTTCGTCCACGTAACTGATTTTGACGCGGGCGATTTCCGGCTTGGCTTCGTGGACGACGCAGCGCAGGAACAGATAACGATCCTGGCCAAGCACGAATTGATTCAACTTCACGGTGGCGCGCTGGTTCTCGAAACGTTCGTCGCGGCCAATAAAACCAATCGGGCGCACGCCATCGGGGCAGATGATTTCAATGCGCACTTCACGAGCCGCGACGGTCAGCAACTCGCCGAGTTCTTTGGCGAAAATCTGCGGGAGCTTTTCGGTGTCTTTGACGTAGTAATAATTTGCATCGCTCGCTTCGGCGAGGCCAGCCATGAGGTCTTCGTTGTAATCATCGCCAACGCCAATCGTGGTGACAGAGATGCCACGATTCGCGAGTTCATGACCAAGACGACGCAGATCGCGCGGCGAACTCGGGCCGACATTTGCCAGGCCGTCGGACAGCAAAATCACGCGATTAATGCGTTTCGCGGAAAAATAATCCTGAATCTGGTCCGCGCCGGTTTTCACGCCGGAATACAACGCCGTGCTACCATCAGCTTCGATACTGGCGATGCGTTCCTTCAAAGCTTGTTTGTCTTCGACGCGTTGCGCGGGGACAACGACTCGCGCGCTGTCGCTGTAAACGACGAATGAAAAGACGTCGTTGCGATTAAGCCGGTCCACGAGTTGCGTCGCGGCCTGTTTGGCTTTTTCGAGTTTCGCGCCGGTCATCGAACCGGAGCGGTCGAGCACCACGGCGATGTTGAGTGGAGTGCGTCGCGACTTTTTCTTATCGGCGATGGCCGTGAGATCAATCTTAACCACGACCTCCTGCGGTGAGCCTTTCAGAATCACGTCGCGATCGGGTTCGAGTTTGAGTTGCAGAGTTTCTCCGGCGAACAGACGCGCTGTGAGTCCGGTCACCAGACCAAGGGCAAGCAGAGTTTTTTTCATGAGAGAAATCTGGCAGAAGCAACTTTTGGTTTGTCAGAGCCGCGCAAAACAATTGTAAAAAAGTTGTGAGAGCGATCAGAAAATTCCTCGCGAACCCGGCCCGGCTGTGCCATATAGCCATCCATGAACAAATCCTCGCAAAGCATCCCCGGGCGCGTGACGTTTCAGGACGGGCGCGGTGATTTGCCGATGCTGGAAATTAAAACGCCGTGGAGCGTGGCGGAAATTTATCTGCACGGCGCGCATGTCACCCATTTCAAAAAGAATGACGAACCGCCGCTGTTGTTTCTCAGCCAATGCAGCCGGTTTGCGGATGACCAGCCGATTCGCGGCGGCGTGCCGATCATTTTTCCGTGGTTTGGTCCGCGTGAGGGAATGGCGGCGCACGGCTTTGCGCGTTTGAAAACGTGGGCGCTCAAGGAAATGAGTGTCTTCCCGGATGGCACTGTCTGTGTGCGGTTTCAACTTCCTGATTGTCCTGAGACGAAAGAGCATCCTCCCTGCACCGTGGAATTCGCAGTGACCGTGAATCATGCGCTGCAAATGGAACTGATCGTGACCAACCAATCTGCCGGCGACACTTTTGAATTTGAAAATTGTCTGCACACGTATTTTGCGATTGGAAATATCAACTCAGTTTCAATCAGCGGACTGAACGGCACTGGTTATCTCGACAAAGTCGGAGGCGTCACATCAAAAATCGAAACAGAGGACGCGATTCGCATTTCATCGGAAGTAGATCGGGTTTACCTCGACACGACCGGTGCCGTCGAGATTCGGGACGAACAATTAAAACGCGTGGTTCGCGTGGAAAAGGAAAACTCGGCTTCAACAGTGGTCTGGAATCCATGGATTGCGAAATCGCAACAAATGGCTGACTTCGGCAACGAGGAATATCGCGAGATGGTCTGTGTGGAATCAGGCAACGTGGCGTCGA
>JBEEGR010000258.1:0-3531 GCA_041166985.1 Verrucomicrobiota bacterium
GTACGTTTCTTCGCCGCCCGTGGTTGCGCTAATCATCGGAGCGGAAACGGCGGAAGGCGCGGCATTAACTCCCGGCGTGGGAGCCGGAACGAGAATTTTTTGTCCGATCTTCAATTTCTTCGGATCGACATTGGGATTCGCATCCTGAATCGCTTTGATCGTCACGCCGTAATGTTTGGCGATGGAAGAAAACGTGTCGCCTTTGACGATGGCATATTCTTGAGTGGACGGTGTGGGCGGCGCAATATTTTCAACCATCGGCGGCGGAACATTGCTCACCATCGGCGGTGGATTGGTATCCATTGTCGGCGGATTGGTGTTGTCCATCGTCGGCATCACCGGATTATTTGTCTCCGCATTTTGGTCGGTGGTTTCCTGCGGTTTGCGACAACCTTGGATGAGCATGGCCATCAGGCAAACGACCCCGATGCTGAGGCTGAAAAACACGGCCATTTTCAGGCGCGCGTGGGCTTTATTTTTTTGCTCCAGTAAGTTTGGAGAGAGAAACGGATTGGGTTTATTCATTTTTGATTTGGCGCGAAGGCGTCCTTTCTGTGAGGTGTGATAGTTGAGTTGTCCGCGTCGTGGTTTTCCCTCAAAAAACCACGAAACGAAATTGGTTCATTTCCGAGAATCGTTTTTAGCTGATGTAATTTTTCGTTCATTTACCGCTTATGTTGGGGTTGCCTTTTGGTCCACCCCTACTAATTGATTTCACTGCGGCATAAAATTTTTCACCGCGTTCCTGATAGTTTTGAAACTGATCAAAGCTTGAACATGCGGGTGAAAGCAAAACCACGTCGCCGGGCGCCGCGTTTTTTGCCGCTTCCGTTATTGCTTCTAACAACGAATCGCTCAGGGTGCAAGGAGTAAAAAGGCTCCAGGAGGAACGAATTTTTTCGCGCGCTTCACCAATTAAAAATGCGCCCCTGACCCGCTTTGAAATCAGCGGACTGACTTCGTGAAAATCAAGCCCTTTGTCTTTGCCACCGGCGATTAACCAGATGTTCGGACGACCACCCTCCCCCGCTCGCGCGGCCAGCAAAGCATTGCGCAACGCATCAACATTTGTCGCTTTCGAGTCGTTGATGAACTGAACGTCATCCATCTCGGCCACAAGTTCGAAACGGTGCGGCGCGGGCGGCTGGCTTTTCAATGTGTCCACCATCGTTTCGAGGGGCAAACGCAATGCATGACCAACCGCGAGCGCAGCCATGAAATTTTCCGCGTTATGCGAACTGTGCAATTGGCATTGATCCATGTCGAGCAATGGCCCGGACCAGTTTCCGAGCCGGCTGATGATCAATCCGCGGTCCAGATAGATATCTGAATTCTGATCCGTGGAACTGAACGTGATGATTTTCGATGGTGGCAGCAGGTCGAGTTTTTTTAGTTCCGCTAGCGCTTCGGTCTGCACGATTGCCCAATCGAACGCCTGCTGATTCTGAAACAGCCGTGCTTTCGCGCGGATGTAATGTTCCTTGCTCGGGTAACGATCCAGAAAGTCCGGCGTGAGATTCAGCAACACCGCCACGGTCGGGCAAAGCTTTTGCGTGAGTTCCAGTTGAAATGAATTCACCTGAAGAATCAGAAAATCCAACTCGCGCGTCTGGTCCGCGACCGAACAAACCGGGCGCGCGCCGTGCCCGGCCAGAACGGTTTTGCGATGATAATTCACCAGCATCCGTTCGACGATTTCGCCGGTCGTGCCTTTGCCGTTCGTCCCGGCAATCGCGATGCTGAGACATTTTGCCTGCTGAAATCCGAGTTCGAGTTCGCCGATGACCGGCACTTTGCGTTGCGCGAGAAGTTCAAAAAACGGCGACGGCGCGGGAATCGCCGGGCTGACGACCGCCAGTTCAAATTTCCTTAAGGGCAGAGTCGCAACACCCAGTTCCACCTGAATGCCATCCGCCCGCAACTGCTGCGCGGTCTCGCGCAATGTTTCGTTGTCCGCGTTGTCCACCGCGAAAACATTTGCGCCCGCGCGACGCAGAAGTTCGCACGCGGCACGGCCACGGCGGCCAATGCCGATCACGAGAACATCTTTATTTGCCAGGTCCTGCATTTAATTTTAACGAATTTTCAAGGTGCTCAACGCCACGACCGCGAACAGCACGCACAAAATATAAAACCGCATCACCACCTGCGATTCGTACCAGCCTTTTTTCTCGAAGTGATGATGAATCGGCGCCATCAGAAAAATTCTGCGGCCGGTGCCGAACCGTTTCCTGGTGTAGCGAAACCAGCCTTTTTGCAAAATCACCGAAACCGCTTCCATCACAAACACGCCGCCTGCGATGACAAGCACGAGCGGTTGATGAATCAAAATCGCCACCAGTCCCAGCGCGCCGCCCAACGCCAGCGAACCAGTATCGCCCATGAACATTTGCGCCGGATGACAATTAAACCAAAGAAATCCCAATCCCGCGCCGATGAGCGCCGCGCAAAACACAGTAAGCTCGCCCGCGCCGGAGACATAGGGAATTTCCAGGTAGCCCGCGGTCTTGAAATTCCCCGCAAGATACGTCAGCACCAGAAAAACAAACGACACAATCACCGTGCAGCCGATGGCGAGTCCGTCAAGTCCGTCCGTGAGATTCACGGCATTGGAACTGCCGACAATCGCCAGCATCGTAATTACAACTCCCAGAATTCCTCCGACAGCAATGGGATGTTTGTAAAACGGCACCATCAAGGTGCTGATGAGATTGTGGACGGTGGTGGGCCGGTTGTCGGGAAAATGAAATTCGCTGTTGGCCGGCAGTTTCCAAAGATAAACCGCGACGAACAACGCCAAAATAATTTGCACCCAAAGCTTCACCTGTGGCTTCGTGCCGCCGCCGGTTTGCTGCGTGATTTTTGCGTAGTCATCGTAAAATCCCAGACCGGTCAGCACGAGCACCGACAGCAGCGTGAGTTGGATCATCGTGTTCCATTGCGCCCAGAACAACGTGGTGAAATTGAGCGTCATGATAATCAGGATGCCGCCCATCGTCGGCGTGCCTTTTTTGCTGAGCACGCGGGCGCCGAGTCCTCCCGCTTCCTCCGCCTTGTCCGAATATTCCTGGCCGAACTTGATTTGTTTCAGCCAGCGAATCACTTTTGGCCCCAGCCACCAACTCAGCAGCAAGGCAGTGATCGCCGCGCCCGCGGTGCGAAAGGTGATGTATTTGAAAAGCCGCAAAAAGGAGAGCCGCTCGGCCCAGGGTGTGCCCGCCGACCAGTCCAGCAACAGTTGGCTCAGGTAGTAGAACATTAGTTTTTCTTCCCCGTTTCTTCCGGTCGCAAAACTTCAGCGACGCGTTCCAGCCGCGAACTGCGCGATGCCTTCAACAAGACCACGTCGCCCGGCTTCACAAAACTTTTTACGGCCATGGCCGCCGATTCCACATCAAGAAATTCAAACACGCGATGCAGTCCCGCGTCACGCGCCGCAGCTCCCATCACGCCCGCCATTTTTCCGATGGCAAACAACTGATCAATGCCCAACACAGCGGCGCGACGTCCGGTTTCCGCATGTGCCGCCAG
>JBEEGR010000259.1:0-3231 GCA_041166985.1 Verrucomicrobiota bacterium
ATCGCGGTCTCGACATTGGAACCGCCAAACCTTCTGCCGCTGAACGCGTTCGTGTGCCGCATCATTTGATTGATGTGGCGGATTTGAATGAGTCATTCGACGCCGCCAGGTTTGTCGAACTCGCGCACAAAGCAGTTGCCGAAATTCAATCGCGCGGACGCACGCCGATTTTTTGCGGCGGCACGGGACTTTATTTCAAAGCCTTCCTCGAAGGACTCGGCGAAGCGCCTCCTTCCGATGAAAAACTTCGCGCTGAACTCGAAGCGACTCCGCTGGAACGTTTGCTGCACGAGTTGGCCGAACGCGATCCGGTGACTTACGAAAAGATTGACCGGCAGAATCCGCGTCGCGTGATTCGCGCGGTGGAAGTGATCCGTCTTACCGGCAAACCTTTTTCGCAACAACGGGCGGAATGGCAGTCCAAAGTCCAAAGCCCAAAGTCTAAAGTTATTTTCGGGCTGTCGAGGGAATCAGTTGAGTTGCGTGCTCGCATTGACGCACGCGTGGACGAAATGTTCCGTCGCGGACTCATCGTCGAGACGGAGCAACTTTTAAAACAAGGTTTGGCCGAAAACAAAACCGCCATGCAGGCCATCGGCTATCGGCAGGTCGTGGAACATTTGCGTGGCGAACGTTCATTGCCGGATACGATTGAATTGGTAAAAATCAAAACCCGTCAGTTCGCGAAACGACAGATGACATGGTTTCGAAAGCATTCAGAAGCCAATTGGATTGAGTTGCAACCAACGGAAACCTCGGCTGAAACTGCCGACAAGATTCTTTCTCACGCAAAGATCGCAAAGTGCGCGAAGTAAAAAACTTTGCGGTCTTGGCGAGCTTTGCGTGAGGCTTTTCCTGATTAACGCTTCGCCAATGACTGCACATACCGCTCAATCCGCGTGCTCGCTTCAATGAGTTGATCGTAACTCGTCGCGAAACAGGCGCGGCAAAAACCTTTTCCATTTTCGCCAAACGCCGAGCCGGGAACGATGGCGACTTTCTCCGCCTGCAAGAGGCCGATGGCGAAATCTTTTTCGTTCATACCGGTCTTGCTGATGTCGGGGAACGCGTAGAACGAGCCGCGCGGCAGGTGGCATTTCAGCCCGATTTCATTGAACCGGCGCACGATGAAGTCGCGGCGGCGATGATACTGGTCTCGCATTTTTTTCATCTCATCTTCGCCATGCGCGAGCGCTTCGATGGCGGCTTCCTGCGCGATGATGGACGCGCAGAGCATGGAGTATTGATGCACCTTCATCATCGCCTCGATGAGCGTCGCCGGGCCGCAGGCGTAGCCGATGCGCCAGCCGGTCATCGAGAACGCCTTGGAAAATCCGTGCAGGAAAATTGTGCGCTCCTTCATGCCGGGCAGGCTCGCGATGCTCGTGTGCACGCCCTCGAACGTCAGCTCGGAATAAATTTCGTCGCTCAACACGATCAGATCTTTTTCCGCCGCGAACTTCGCGATGGCCTCGATTTGCGTGCGATCGCACGTGCCGCCGGTGGGATTGCACGGCAGGTTGAGCATCAGAATTTTACTGCCCGGCTGCCACGCGGCGCGGAGCGCGTCCACGGTGAGCGCGAAGCCGTCCTTCGCGAACGTAGGCACGGGCACGGGAATGCCGTGCGCGAGCGTGATGCTCGGCGAATAGCTGACGTAGCACGGCTGGTGATACATGACCTTATCGCCGGGATTGATGAGCGCGCGGCAGGCGAGATCGAGCCCCTCGCTGACGCCGACGGTGATGATGACTTCGTTTTCCGGCGCGTAGCTGACGGAATAATTTTTCTCGACGTATTTGTTGATGGCGCGGCGGAGTTCGATGAGGCCGAGGTTGGACGTGTAATGCGTCTTGCCCTTTTCGAGCGCGTAGATGCCGGCCTCGCGGATGTGCCAGGGCGTGTCGAAATCCGGTTCGCCGACGCCGAGCGAGATGGCGTCCTTCATCTTGGCGACGATGTCAAAGAAATCGCGGATGCCTGACTTGGGCAGGTTGACGACGTGCTTGGCGATGAAACGTGATTGGTCCATGTGAAATAAAATTTTATCAGAAAACAACAAGCTGAGACCTACGCTGCATTAGGTGACTCAACATAATAAGGTGGAAATAACCGACCAACCGGACTCTTTGGAAGTTTGCCAAGCTTCTGTAAAGACTCAATGTGATGTCGGCGACAAAAAACGCTAAACTTGGTGGATTGCTCTGAACAACCCTCCGCTCGACACTTCTCGTCTCTCGGCTCAAAAGTAGCACGAGCGCAAAAATCTCGCATGACAGCCGAATAAATCATCATCGCTGCAGGCTGTTGATATGGCTCACCCTGCCAATCTGCGACATCAATCGGTGGAACTTGAAACAAATACTCACGGCCCGCAAAGTTCCATTCGTGACCGCTTTGCCAAAGCTGGTCGCAATCGGGACAACGAAAAAGGTAAAGCCGCAGTCCTGTATGCTCTGCAATCTGCGTCAGCCGCTTGCGAATAGCTGGCGATTGCTTGATGCGCTGATTGATACTTTCGCGATCAAGTTCGATTGGCTGAAATTGTGTGCAATCGCAGAACATGATATTTAACTAATTAGCTGTGCAGAACATTAATGCGAAATGTTTCCAAAATTTTTCACGGCGCGACCTTGAGCCGTTCCGTTTCCTCGACTTTGCCGCCGAGCAGGAAGCCGTGTTCCTTGTAGGAGCGCAGCATGAAATGCGTGGCCGTGGAGAGCACGCCCTCGATGGTGGAGAGTTTTTCCGAGACGAACGCCGCGACCTTTTGCAGGCTCGCGCCGTTGACGAACACCAGCAGGTCGTAGCCGCCGGACATGAGATAACAGGATTCCACCTCGTCGAACTTGCTGATGCGCTCGGCCAGGCGGTTGAAGCCGCCGCCGCGTTCGGGCGTGATGCGCACCTCGATCACGGCGCGAACGACGCCGGTGTCTTCATCAGAAAGATTCAGCACTGGTCGCCACCCCAGCAAAAGGCCGTCTTTTTTGAGCTGCTCCAACTGGCGAGTGACCTCGGCTTCGGTGAGGTTCAACACTTGGGCCATTTGCGCGGTGCTCAGGCTGCCGCCTTCGAGTAAAAGTTTGATTACCGGATTCATAGCCCGCGCAGTTTCGCAAATAGCCGCGATAAATCCAGAGCAATTGCATCGCGGATTTAGTTGAAGGTTTGCGCCTTGTTCCGAATCGGACGTGTGTTATCGTACTTCGACCGAAGCTAAAGTTTGAA